>DATLZJ010000818.1:0-4050 GCA_035574055.1 Caldilineaceae bacterium | reverse complement strand
TTTAGGCATCAACAATCTGCGATGCTGACTAACACTTGTTGCTCCAGCCGCGGAGGCTGGAGCAACAAGTGGCACGAACACACCTTGTGCGACACGCCTTATACAAAGAAACCCATCTCCTGACCAATGGAGATGATACGGTCGTGAGCCTGGGCGACAGCCTCTTCGGGCGTAACGCCTTGGGCGATGATTTGAGCCATCATATCGGTCAGCACGGCCTGGGCGGCAATGGCATCGAAGAGCGGGCTGGGCAGCGCAGGCCATGAGGAGCCGGGGTGATTCCCTTGCGCCGCCTCACCCATGCGCTGAAGGTTCGGATCGGCCTGGAAGGCTTCGATCACCTCCTCCATCTCATAGTAGCCTGCGTAGGCAGGGAGGAAGAGGCCGGCGGAGATCAGAGAGATCGGCAGGAAGACCTCAGGCTCCAGCATGTGCATGGCAAGCTGCTCTGCCAGCTCGCGATGCGCTGCGCCACGCGGGATAATGAACTGGCCGCCGCCGCCCGACTCCAGCTTGACGCCAAGAGGCCCTATGGCCGTCTCCAGCACGACCGTATCCTCGAAGATCGGATTGCCGTCGGCCTTGGCCTTGGCGTAGACGCTAGCGGCGTTGTGGGTGTAAGCGATCGTGCCCGCCAAGAACGCCTCATTGTTGCTGGAGTCAGTCCAGCTCATCACGCCTGGCGGCACCATCGGCGCAAACCGCGGGTCGGTGTAGATCTCAGACAACCAGGTGACAGCCGCGACAGTCTCCGGCGAGTTAAACGTAACTTCCGTGATTTCCTCATCGGTATAGTGGCCGCCCCAGTTCTGGATGATACTCTCGATCAAGCCGGTGGCGTCGCCGCCGCTGTTGACGGTTAACCCCCAGCCATACATATTCGCCTCTGGGTCGGAGACAGTCAGGCAGGCCTCCCGCCGCTCATCATAGGTGGCGAGAGTGAGGGGGTCAATGCTATGCTCCTCAAAGACGCTGCGCCGCGCAAATTGGCCGCCGCCGTGCATCATATAGGGAATGCCATACCATTCACCATCAATGATATTGACACTGGTCTGGCCGTAAGGCGGCTCACCATACAGCTCTGTAGTCTGCTCGACGACGTTGGTGACCGGCTCCAGCGCATTTTGCGAGTAAAGGAGCTGGGTCAGGCGCACATGGTAGACCAGGCTGGGCGGGTTGCCCGCAGCCACCTCGGCAAGCAGCTTGGGCACAAAGTCCTGGTTGGCTTCGGCGGCTACGGTCGTGGTCTCGACATCCACATTATTGGCCGCAGCCCAGTCTCGTACAGCGTTGGCGAACAGCTCCTCCATCTCGGCAAAGTACTCGCGGCGGTGAGCCACAACCATATGCGGCATCTCGCCGGCCGGGGCGGCTGCCTCACCGGCGCCAGCCTCGGGCGCTGCACCGGTCGTACCGGGCGCAGCGGGGGCCACACAGGCCGAGAGGGCCGCCATACCGGTGAATGCGCCCATCAGCTTGAGCGCCTGGCGCCGTGACAGCGGGGAATTGAGCACGTTGCGCTCTTTGTCGGTCATAGTGCCTCCTTCAGTGGAAACTTCTGTGGACAAACGGTGCAGTTGGTTCATTGCTGGCAGCCGTGTAGCGCCGGACCTGTCTGGGGCAGATCCGCCAGCCGCCGTTGCTTGTGGCTGGCGCCGCCGGGTGTGGGGCGGTCGCCAGCAGACTCACAATTGCTATGGGCGGAACGAACTGACAAAACAACGCTTGGGGAATGGCCGGACGCAAGCCTATCTGAGGCGGAAGCCCCACGATGCGCCCATCCCACCATTCAACTGGACATCGGGCAGCGCCATTATAGAGGAAGCTTGCTTTGGATGTCAAAGCAAAATTCAAGCGAGGCGAAATCAAGGCAAGCGGAAAGACAAGCCAGGCTACAGACGGCGGGCGACCAGCAGGTCCCGGCGCTTGATCACCCGGTCCACGCGGTGGGCAAGCTGGTCATAGGATGGGCCGCTCAACACCGCCAGCGGGGCCATTGCCTCAACCAGCCCGCACATCTGGGCGCGGTCGAAGCGGGTGGCGTCCCAGGCAAAGGCCAGCGCGCCGCCCGGCGGTAGCAGACCCGCCCAGACCGGCAGGGCGCGCGTGAGCAGGTCGGCCAAGCCCCCCTGGTGCTGGATGCCATAGGGCAAATCGGTCACCAGCAAATGGGGTTTGAAGCCGCCGATGAGCGCCGCGGCCTGGGCCGTGTCGCCGTGGGCCAGCAGGCACCGCTGGGGCTGCTCCTTGCCCAGCGTCAGCGTCCAGCGATGGCCCAACCGGCGCAGCCGCTCCTCCTTGACGCGGCAGACAATGCCCTCTTCCTGGGCAAATTGGCGCACAAAGGCGACCGTGGTGCGCACATCCTGCTGGTCTTGCTCGACGCCTGCCGCCTCTGCGCCCAGCACCAAGGCGGCAAAGAGCAGCGTGCCGCCGCCGGCCAGCGGGTCGAAGACGCGCAGGCTGCGCCACGGCTGGTCGCGGAAGGCGCTGCTGTAGCGGGCGAGGTTGCAGAGAAAGTGGGAGAGCAGCTCGTTGGTCTTGCCGCGGTAGCGTCGCGTGACCACCAGTTCCGGCGGCAAGGCCGGGCGGTAGCCGGTCTCCAGCGGGCGCAGCCAGGGGCCGGGCTGGTCGCCCACCCGATCATGCAGCTCAAAGAGGGCGCTGACGGTCGCCAGCCGGCCCAGCTCGTCAAGCTGGGCCGGGGTAGGGAGCGCAGGCATGGAAAAGCGCAGAAAGCGCTGCCCAGCCAGCGTTACCGGCTCCAGGTCGCCGATGCCGTCAACGCCCAGACAGAGCCGCAGCTCGGCAGGGGCCAGCGCCGCAGCCAGATCGGCGTATTGGGTGCTGCGCTGGGGAGCGAGCTGGGCGGCCAGGACGGGCATGGGAACGAACTCAGCCCAGCCGCGCCTCATCGCGCCGGAAGAGCCGCCGGCTGCGATAGACCTCGGCGGCCTCGCGCACAAAAGCGGCGGTCAGCGGCGCGGCGTACTCGCCCTCCAGGCGCTCGGCTATCCCCGTTAGCTCCTCATAGGTGGAGCGACCAGGGCGCAACAGCTCATACATGCGCAGCAGCTCGGCATTGGGGACGGCCGTCAGCTCGGCGGCGCGCGCCAGATTGGCGGCCAGTTCCCGATAGCCGGCCTGGCGGGCGATCTCAGCCTGGGCGCGCAGGGTATCGGCGCTGATCTGGATATCGCCTGCGTCCAGCAGCCCCGCAGCCGCCGCGTCCAGGTCAATCTCGCTGAGGGCGCGACCGCTAGCCGCGCGCAAGGCGTCGCCGGCGCTCTCCGCCAACGGATAGCGGGGCGCGTGCCCATTCTGCTTCATACTTCCGGCTCCCAATCAAAGAATAGCTCGGTGGGCGGCTCGTCGCAGATCTGCTCGGTCTCGCGCCGGTGGAGCAGTGTGGTCTTGACGATCAGCTTGAGCCGCGCCCAGTTGTCAATCTTCACCGCCACCGGCTTGACGGGCATCCCCTGGGCATAGCGGGCGGCGTTGCGGCCAATGGCCTCATAGGTCTCCAGCGTCAGGCTGGGCGACTGGGGAAATAGCTCTAGGTTGTTGAGCCGGGCCAGGCCCCGCTTATGGATCACGGTCGTGCCGCGCGACTGGAGGCCAATGGCGACGCCCGACCCGCTCAGTTCCGCGCCGATATGGCCGATGGCCGCGCAGTCGGAGCTATGCTTGACCTTGATGATGCGCGCCACCAACCCCTCCTTGGCGATGCCGGTGAGGATGGCGGCTAGCACCGCCTCATGGTCCAGCCCGCCGATAGTCTTGGTCAGCTCCTTGCCGAAGGCCGGCCCGACCGCGACGATCACCTCCGGGCGGGTCCCCGGCTTGGCCGGGCCAACCTCCACCAGCCTGCGCGACGGCGCGCCAACCTGGTCGGCGATAAACTCGCGCGGCGACTTGGCCTGAGGGATGCGTTGGATCTCCTCCCAACGCTCCTGGTCTACCCGGTAGCCGGTGCCGGGGCCGGTGTAGTCATTGGGGTCGTTGATGGCGCTCAGTACCCGGAAGTTGCGGTCGAAGATAGCAGAGGGC
>DATLZJ010000817.1:0-3143 GCA_035574055.1 Caldilineaceae bacterium | reverse complement strand
GTACAGCCGTAGTCGGTGACACGGACATCGGCAGCGCCGATGGCGCGCAGCTCGTCGGCCAGCAGGTTCAGTAAGTCCCATTGCTTGGCTGTGCTTGGGGCTGTCCCCGTCGAATCATCGCTCTGGGTATCAATCTGGACGTAGCGCAGAAAGCGCTCTTCTAGCTCAGGTACGAATTGCTGGAATTCCATGGCTTGCTCCAGTAGAAGAGATATGAAGAAGCGGCATGAGGTGGGCCGCCCCGGCCCACCCTGACGGTCAGTTAAGCTTGACGATTGGTAGGGGCAGGTCTAGCGCCTGCCCGCCTGCGCCCACCAGGGACGCCCCTACGCGACAGGGTTCATCTGAACTGACCACTGGTCAGCTTGATCTTGCCGCAGGCGGCGCTAGTCGCAAAATCGGGCTGGAGAGGTTGCGCGGCGGCAGGGTCGGTGGCAGAATAGGGCGGTTGGCTTGCCTGTTGCATGATGGCTGGCCGGCTGACCCTACCGGTCTGCGGGGAGGTCGCCGGCGAGCGCCATAGGAAGGACGGTAGACCGTGGCGTTAACTACGCAAGGCTCTTCTACGCTGGAGCAACCCAGGACGAAACCGGCCCAACGGCTCTTTATTCCGGGGCCGACTGATGTGCTGCCCGAAGTGCTGGCCGCGCAAACCGCGCCCATGATCGGCCACCGCAGCGACGAGTTCGAGGCGCTCTTCGCCAAGCTGCAAGAGCAGCTTCGCCAGCTCTATTTTACGCGCTTTCGGGTCTATGTGCTGGCGGCTTCCGGTTCGGCGCTGCATGAAGCGGCGATCCGGAACGGTGTGCGCCGCCGAGTGATCAACTTTGTCAACGGCGCATTCAGCCAGCGCTGGCATGAAGCGGCCAAAGGGTGCGACAAAGACGCGCTCCGCGTGGATGTGCCCTGGAACCACGCAGTCAAACCGGAGGTCGTGGCCCAGGCGCTGGAGCAAGCCCTGGCCGATGGCCCTGTGGATGCGATCACGGTGGTGCATAACGAGACCAGCACCGGCGCGATCAGCCCGGTCGGCGAGATTGCAGCGGTCGTGCGGCGCATCAGCCCGGAGACGCTGGTCATGGTGGATGCGGTCTCTTCGTTTGGCGGCGTGCGCATCCCCTTTGATGAGTGGGATTTGGACCTCTGCCTCACCTCCTCCCAGAAGGCGCTGGCGTTGCCGCCGGGGCTTGCCTTCTGCGCCGTCCACGACCGGGTGTTGGCGCGCGCCGAGACGGTGGCCGGACGGGGCTGGTACTTTGACTTTTTGAACCTGGAGAAGGCCCTGAAAAAGAGCACGACGCCTTCCACGCCGGCCATTACCCTGATGCGGGCCGCCAGTGTGCAGTTTGACCGGATCATGGCTGAAGGGCTGGAGGCGCGCTATGCCCGCCATGCGCGGCTGGCGCAGATGGCCCAACAGTGGGCGCTGGACCACGGCTTTGAGCTGGCCGCGGAGGAAGGCTACCGGTCGCCGACGGTGACAAATGTCGCCAACAACCGGGGCATTGATGTGGGCGCGCTCAACCGCCGGCTGGCGCAAGACAACATGGAGATCTCCGACGGCTACGGCGTCTTTAAGGGGAAGGCTTTCCGGCTGGCCCACATGGGCGAGACGACCGAGGAGGACATGCGCCGGCTCTTCGCTGCGATGGAAGACTACTTGGCGACCGGCGCGCGCCGCTAGACGCACGGGCGGCCCTCCAATCGCCCATCCACCATCTATCAACACCAGTTTTTCAGCGACGACCCATCGAAGGCTATCCCTATGCTGAATCTGCGTGCGTTTCAGGTGCCCACCGTGGTGAAACATGCCGTCGGTGCAGTGACCTGCCTTGCCGATGAAGTGAAAGCGTTGGGCGTGACGCGGCCCCTGCTGGTCACGGACCAGGGCCTTGTGCAGGCCGGCATCGTGGATGAGGCGGCGAAGGTCTTGCGCTCCGGTGGTGTGGACTTTGTGGCCTTTGATCAGGTGGCGCCCAACCCGCCGATCGCGTTGGTGGATGCGGGCGCGGCCCAATATCGGGCTGAGGGCTGCGATGGCTTGATCGGTCTGGGCGGCGGCAGCTCAATTGATGCCGCCAAGGCCATCGGCGTGGTGGTCATGCATGGCGGCTCGATCCGCGACTATGAGTGGGCAGACCCGAACCCCATCCGGCGGCGCATCCCGCCCTTGGTGGCGGTACCGACGACGGCGGGAACGGGCAGTGAGGTGACGTTGTGGGCCGTGATCACGGACCCGGAGCGACGCATCAAGTATAACGTGGGCGGCACGCCGCTGATTGGGCCGCATGTGGCGCTGATCGATCCGGTGCTGACGGTGAACCTCCCTGCGCCGGTGACGGCAGGGACCGGTATGGATGCGCTGGCCCATGCTATCGAATGCTACACTTGCGCCTATGCCCAGGCCTGGCCCGATGCGGTGGCGCTGCTGGCGATGGAGTATGTAGGCGAGTATTTGCGCATCGCCTATGCCCAGGGGCACAACCTGGAGGCCCGCTACAAGATGTGCATGGCGGCGATGCTGGGCGGCATGGCCTATGGCACGGAGAGCGCCGGCGCGGCGCACGCCATGAGCCAGACGGCGGGCGGCGTGCGCGATGTGCCCCACGGCGCGCTGACCGCGTGGCTGCTGGGGCCGGTGGTGGAGTACAACGCAATGGGCGAGCCGCGCAAGTTTGCGCGCATTGCCCAGGCCCTGGGCGAGGATGTCTACGGGCTGCCGGCCTGGAAGGCGGCAGAGAAGGCCGTGGAGGCGGTTTACCGGCTGATCCACGACCTCAACATCCCGTCGCTGCAGCAGCTTGGCTTTGTCGAGGAGGACATCCCCCTGCTGGCCGACCTGGCCGCCAAGGACCCCCAGACCATCGGCAACCCGCGTGATATCCATCTGGATGGGTATATCAAGCTATACCGCCGGGCCTTTGAGCTGGGCAAGTGAGTTGTCCGCCGGCCTTCCGATGCCTTACCCTGAGACTATGGGATAAGAGAGACTATACGATGAACTATACGATGAGGCCCGGCAAAGAAAGGATAGGAGAAGCAGCCATGATGAGCGAAACCGGGCGCACCATTGACCTGCGCAGCGATACCGTTACCAAGCCGACCGAGGCCATGCGCCGCGCCATGGCAAACGCCGAGGTGGG
>DATLZJ010000816.1:0-9720 GCA_035574055.1 Caldilineaceae bacterium | reverse complement strand
CTTCCAGTGCGGGATGCATCGCGCCTGCGGCTTCCTCCGCCGGCGCTTCTGTGGCCTCAGCTTCAGCCGCCTCGGCCTCTGTGGCCTCGGCCGCTGCCGGCTCGGTTGCAGCCGGCGCGGCGCCGGTGGGCGCTTGGGGCGCGACACAAGCCGCCAGAACCAGGCTGAACACAATCAGCAACCCGATCATTGACAGGACGGTAAACAGACGGTTGTGCTTGCACATAAATGTTCCCCTTTGACAGTCACAGGTCTGCTACGATTTCGCGTTGTATAGGAAGGCGTACCGGTCGTTGACGCGCTCACACCTCCTTTCCTCGCCGGTGCAGGCGGCTGGCGCTGAAAAGGGCCTGCAGTCGTCACTGTACTAGAGGACAAGCCGAGGCAGTTCCCGCTGTTGCTGCCGGAAGCTGGATGCCTCCTCCTCAAGTGTACACCTGGCGGCGCGCTTGGCGCAAGCATCTATAGGCGCGCCATAGGCTGGGACAGATGGGCAAACGGCCGGCGCGCGGGGTGGCCTGTTCAGGATGTGGGCAGCGCCTCTATCCGCACGCGGGCTTGGGTCTCCGCCGCGACCGGCAGGCGGAAGCTGAGGCGCTTTAGGATACCCTCCTTATGGTTCGCCCGGCTTGGCTCTTCCAGTCGCTCCAGCTCGAAGCGTGCGGCGGATGGCTCCTCGATGAGGAGACGCAAGGCATGGCGCGCGCCCCGAATGAGCGCGCTCGCGCCGTCAATCTCCACCTCCATCCACGTCACAAAGGCCTCTTCGACCTCCTGCGGCTCACCTGCAAAGCGGAAGCGGTCCGACAGCCAGACGCTCCCGGCATCCTCGCCCGCGGTGGCGATTGCCAACTCCCGCCGCGCCTGTGCCAGCTCCGGCACAGGATAAGCAGAGGCAAACTCGACGATCGCATATTTCCGGCCATCCGGTCCGGTGGGCGCGGGCTGCGCCGCCACCAACTCGCCTCGATATTGCGGCCCGGCCGCCTGGAGCTGCGCGCCCCCGCGCGTCAAGATGCGCGGCACGCTATGGCCGTAGGAATTGGCAAAGATATTCTCATAGCGGCGTGGGCCGAAGTAGAAGCGGCTATACAACCCGCGACCGGGGTCGGTCAGCAAATTCTCCCCGCCGATATGCACCATAAAGCTGCCCACGTCGTTCTGGTTGTGATTTTCGCCGTTGTGGCCGGCCTTCATCGCCAAGACCACGGGCGGGCCTGACGGGCGGGGCGCCACTAAGCGGACGACGCCTCCCTTGGGCAACACCGCGTCCTCAATCGGAGCCGGCTCAGGCTGCTGCCCATCCCACCAGAGCATATTGCGCAGCATCATCGTGAGACGCCAATCGCCCGCCGGCTCCACAGGCCGGGCCAGCAAGTTCAGCAGCGAGGTCTCGCCTGTGCGCTCGGCCAACTTGGCAATGATTCCGGGATTGAAGCGGACCTGCTCATCACAATCGGAGAAGCTGGCAAACCAGGAGCCGGAGAGCTGCATCTTGGCCGGATAGGCGGCGATGCGGCGCATTTCTTCCGAATCCAACAGATCAATCCGGCCCTGGCTGCGGGCGCGCAGCATCTCCGCCAGGGCTACGAAATTGATCAGCCCGTAATGCCAATAGGCGACTCCCTCGGTGGAGCTGCCGTCCTCTTCAAAGGCCGTATCCAAAAAGACTTGCAGGCTATCCAGGGCCAGGCGGATGCCCTGGGCCATCGTCTCCGGCGCGATCAAGAGGAAAGCTGCGGCAATCGAGCTGTTGCAGACGCCATTCCAGTTGTTGTGCCCGTTGTACCAGTTGTGGAGCAGATGATGGCGCAGGAAAGGCGCAAAGATGCGCCGTTCGATTTCATGGCGCACCCGCTGGCGCACCTCGGCATCCAACGTCTCCCCCAGCAAGGCCAGCGTTTCGGCCAGCACAAAGCCGGTCTCGGCGGAAAAGAGGTCAATAATGCGGGTCTCATGGGCGGGAACCACCCAGTTGCTTTCCTCACAGATCGCCCAGATCAGGTCCTGCACAATGTCCTTGAGCGCCGGCTCGCCCAGGAATAGGCGCAGGACGGCAGCCGCCAGATAGGTGCGCTTGGCGAAGTAGGGCGTCTCATATCCCTTGCGGTCGCCGGTGCGGATGAACTGGCGATATTGTGTATAACTTGTCTGGGGAATTTGGCCGAGGTTTGCCAGCAGGGGTTCCGTCTGAGCCAATACCCGGCGCGCCTGGGGCGTCTCGGCCAGCCGGTGCGGCGCAGCGCGGAATGGCTCCAGCTCAGGCAGATAGGGCGCATCCGCGCGGAGCAGTTGCTGGAGATCGTCAACCGTCAGGCGAAAGGGGTCCCGTACCGAAGTAGACACATCTAGCTCCTTCTTCGAGTGATTCTCTCTGAGTGATTCTCTCTCTCCGGTTGATTTTAGATGCCGTAGGTCACAGCTCGCGATCAAAGAGAAAGGGCGAGGAGGGGCAGCGCCTGTAGTCCATAGGCGCTGCCCAGCGCCATGAGGTGGATCAGGGCGAGCCGCCGCACGCGCCGCCAGAAGCGGCTGGATTCGACGCCCTTGCGGAGGTAGTCCTCTAGAAACATGATCCAGCCTACGGCGAACAACCCCAAGATCAGCAGCCCGAATTTGTCCACTGCGCTCATGCGCCACGGCCCAATCACGGGGAGCAACCCCAGCCAGGCGTTGCGGAATTGCAGCAACGTCCAGACCGTGACGGCGCTGAACGCAAACCAAAACAGGTAGCAGGCCAGGTAAAGCGGCGCGGATTGCCGGAGGCCGCGGCTCTCTTTCACAAGGAACTCCGCTTCAGGCTACAACCCCAGGCGCGACGACGCCTCGCAGGTTGAGCGTTTCTGAGTAGTGACATGCGGCAAAGTGGTCGGGGCTGATCTCGCGCAGCGCTGGCGTCTCACGCACACAGCGGTCGCCGTCGCTGTAGGGGCAGCGGGGATGGAAATAGCAGCCGCTAGGCGGATTGGCAGGATCGGGCACATCGCCCTCCAGTACGATCCGCTGCTTGCGGCTGCGGAAGCGCGGATCCGGTTGGGGCACAGCAGACAACAAGGCTTCGGTGTAGGGGTGGCGGGGGTTGGCGAACAGCTCATCGGTCGCTGCCAGCTCCACCATCCGGCCCACGTACATCACCGCCACACGGTCACAGATATACTCCACCACGCTGAGATCATGCGCGATGAAGAGGTAGGTCAGCTCATACTCGTCCTGGAGGTCCTCCAGCAGGTTCAGAATTTGGGCGCGCACCGAAACATCCAACGCCGAGACCGCCTCATCGCAGATCACCAGGCGCGGGTCCAAAGCCAGGGCGCGGGCGATGCCGATGCGCTGCCGTTCGCCGCCGCTGAAGGCATGGGGATAGCGGCGCATGTACTCCGGGCGCAGACCGACCCGGCGCAGCAAATCGGCCACCCGGTCTTCCATTTCTCTGCCCTTCGCAATCCCGTTGACTTTGAGCGGCTCGCCCACAATCTCCAGCACCGGCATGCGCGGGTTGAGCGAAGAAAACGGGTCCTGGAAGATCATGCGGATCTGGCGATGGTACGGCTTCAGCTCCTTATGATCCAACATCGAGAGGTCCACGATCCGGCCGCCATCGGTGCGGTAGAGGATTTGGCCGCCGGTGGGGTTGTAGGCGCGGATGATGCAGCGCCCGCTGGTCGTCTTGCCGCAGCCGCTCTCGCCCACCAGCCCCAAGGTCTCGCCGGGGCGAATAAAGAAGTCAACGCCATCCACGGCCTTCACATAGCCCACCACCCGCCGGAAGAGGCCGTGCCGGATGGGAAAGTGCATCTTGAGGTCCTTGACCTGCAAGAGCGCATCGCCACGCATGGCGCGATTCAAGCCATCGCCGGTCACAGCAGGACGCTCCCCCCTACGATTGCTGTTAGCTGTCATATCCTGAGTTGTCATACCGTCCGTCCTCTAGCGGGCCTCGCCCACCTGCGCCGGCTCCGCCGCCGTATTCTCCGCGCCGCCGTAAAGCAGACAGCGCACCTCGCGGCCTGCCTCCAGCTCCATCCGGGGAGGCGTGATCCGGTCACACACGCCGGCCATGAACTCGTCACAGCGCGGGTGGTAGGGGCAGCCTGGGGGCCGGTTGTAGGGGTCGGGCACCATGCCGCGGATCGAGTTCAGTCGTTGGCCGCTGGCCCGCAGCCCAAGCTTCGGGATCGAGCGGAGCAATGCCTGGGTATAGGGATGTTTTGGGTTATGAAAGATGGTGTCCACATCGCCTTTTTCGACCACGGTGCCCAAGTACATCACCACAACCTCGTCGGCCATCTCGGCCACGACGCCCAGGTCGTGGGTGATGAACAACATGCTCATGCCATATTCGGCCTTCAAGGCCAGCATCAGGTCGAGGATCTGCGCCTGGGTGGTCACGTCGAGGGCCGTGGTCGGCTCATCCGCGATCAGCAGGCTGGGGCTACAGCTTAAGGCCATGGCAATCATGGCGCGCTGGCGCATCCCGCCCGAAAGCTGGAAGGTATAGGCGTCGAAGCGGTCCGCCGGCTTGGGAATACCTACCTTTCGCAACAGATCAATCGTCCGCTCCTTGGCCTCCTCCTTAGAGATAGAGAAATGGAGCAAGATGGATTCGCTGATCTGGTCGCCAATCGTGTGGATCGGGCTGAGCGAGGTCATCGGCTCCTGAAAGATCATGGCGATGTCCTTGCCGCGTATATCACGGATCAGCTTCCCGCGCGGGTCGAGGGCAGCCAGGTCAATGATCTCGCCGGCCGCGCCGAAGGGGCTTCCCGCGCCGTTGCTTCGCTCACGCGGCCGGTGAAAAAGGATTTGGCCTTCCACGATCCGGCCCGGCGGGTCCACAAGCTGAAGAATGGAGCGGGCCGTGATGCTTTTGCCGCAGCCGCTTTCGCCCACGACACACAGAGTCTTACCCCGTTCCAGCGTAAAACTCACCCCATCCACCGCGCGCACGATGCCGTCGTCGGTAAAGAAGTGAGTCTTGAGGTCTTTGATTTCCAACAGCAGATTCTTTGAACTTGTCATGGATCGCTTCCGGTCACATCGCTCTTGGATTCACAGTGGGCTTCCTGCCGCTTCGCGACCGATTAGCGGCCATAGGGGTCTGCCGCATCGCGCATCCCGTCGCCCAGGAAGTTGAGGGCCAGCACGGCTGCGACCACGGCCATCCCGGGCAGTAAAAGCCAGGGCGCGGTCGCGACGGCGCGAATGTTCTGGGCCTCCTGCAAGAGCACCCCCCAACTGACGACCGGCGGGCGCAGCCCCAACCCCAGGAAGCTCAATGCGGTCTCGGCCAGGATCATGCCGGGGATCGCCAGCGTCAACGAGGCAATGATGTGGCTCATGAACGAGGGCACCATATGCACCCAGATGATGCGCATCTCGCTGTTGCCGTCCAGCCGCGCCGCCATCACGAAATCTTCCGTGCGCAGGGAGAGGAAGCGCCCGCGCACGACGCGCGCCAAGCCCGTCCAGCCAAGCAGCGAGAGGATGATGGTGATGCCGAAGTATATCTGGAGCGGCCCCCAAGTCTTCGGCAGGGCCGCCGCCAACCCCAGCCAGAGCGGGATTTCCGGAATCGAGCGCAAGAACTCGATCAGGCGCTGGATCAGGTTGTCTACTGCCCCGCTGTAATAGCCCGAAATGCCGCCTAATAGAATGCCCAGCACAAAACTGAGCGCCACGCCCACCAACCCGATGGACATCGAGATACGCGTGCCGTGGATGATGCGACTGAGCATGTCGCGCCCCAGCCGGTCGGCCCCCAACAGGTACATCGGGATGGTGATGCGTTGCGGGTCCTGGTCATATTCCACCGGGCCGATCAGGTGAAGGTCGCTCTCGAACAGCCCCCACAGCTTGTAAGGGGCGCCCCGAGCAAAGAACTGAACCGGGATGATCTGCTCCTCGTCAACCACAAAGGTGCGGCGCAGCGCCGCCTGGTCCACCTCGACCTTGTAGCCGTTGACATGGGGGAAGAAACGCCTTCCTTCCTCCGTCTCTAGAAAGAGGTGAAGCGGCTGCGGCGGCGCATAGGTGTACTGGGCGCTAAAGGCGTCGCTGGCAAAGGGCGCTAGAAACTCGGCGAAGAGCGCCACCCAATAGATCAAGAGCGTTACGACGCCGCCCACCATCGCCAGCTTATGCTTGCGGAACTTGCGCCACATCAAGGTCCATTGAGATGCGACGTAAATCCGGTTTTCGGCGCTTGCGCTCTCAATAGGCTCTTGTTCCGATGGCAGCGCCCGTTTTCGGGGAATCGAGCGTACATCTGTGCTTGCCATAGTGCTTTCCTTACCTCTCGTAGCGAATGCGCGGGTCGAGCCAGGCGAGCAAGATGTCCGAGAGCAGGGTGCCGATGACAGTCAACGTGCTCAACAGCATGATAAAGCTGGCGGCGAGGTACATATCTTGGGACTTAAGCGCGCCCAAGAGCAGCGGCCCGGCAGTGGGCAGGCCCATCACAATCGAGATGAGCGCTGCGCCGGAGACGAGCGTTGGCAAGGTCCAACCCAGGGTGCTGACAAAGGGGTTGAGCGCCATGCGCACCGGGTATTTGATCAAGAGCCGGTGCTCCGGCAAGCCTTTGGCGCGGGCAGTGACCACATAGGGTTTGTGTAGCTCGTCCAGCAGGTTGGCGCGCATGATGCGGATCAGACCCGCCGTGCCGGATGTGCCGATGATCACCACCGGAATCCACAGGTGGGCGAGCATGTCCATCACTTTTGCCAGGCTCCAGGGCGCATCCTGGTATTCAGGCGAGAAGAGGCCCCACGCGCTCTGGTTGAAATACTTGAAGGCGACGTACATCAGCACCAACGCCAGCAGAAAGTTGGGGATCGCCAGACCAATATAGCCGATCACAGTGGTGACATAGTCGCCCAGCGAGTACTGGCGCACGGCGGCATAGATGCCGATGGGAAAAGCGACGAACCAGGTGAAGAGCAATGTCGCCAGCGACAGCACAAAGGTCAACAGCAGCCGTCCCCAGATCAGCGAGCTGACCGGCTGGTTCCACTCAAAGGATTGGCCGAAGTCCCCGCGCAGCAGAATACCGGAAAGCCACTTCCAATATTGAACGTAAATCGGCTGGCCCAGCCCATAGCGTTCCTCCAGCGCCACCAGGGACGCCCGGCTCACGCTCTCGCCGGTCGAGGACATGGTTGCGACCAGGGAGGTGAGATAATCGCCTGGCGGAAGCTGAATGATGATGAAGGAGACAACGGAGATCAGAAAGAGTGTGGGGATCATGTAGAGGAGACGCCGGATCACAAAACTCAGCATGTGCTTCTCCCTTTATCGCTTGGGAGGCGCCGAGATGGCAGCGCCTCCCAAGACGGTGCGACATCGAGCCTAGCTGGAGCCTACCAGAAAGGCTCTATTGCTCAATCCAGTACTGTTGAGGGTTGGTCGGGCCGGGGTTGGGGTAGAGCCACGCGGCCGGATGCGGGCTGGGCACATTGTGGAAGTTGTTTTTCACAATGCCGTAGCCCGGCGGGGTCAAGCTGATACCGATGGCGTAGAACTGGTCTGCGGCAATCTCCAAGATTTGGTTCATCAGCTCGGCCTGCTCCGCCGGGTCGCCGCTCATCTTGATCTGCTCATACAGCTCCATCTGCTCTTTGACCTCGGCAGGCGGCTCCTCCGGCGCGGTCAGCGCGCCCTCGCCGCTTGGGTTGTTGTACCAGCTCTGCCAGGCCTCGGCATACCATGACTCGTCGCTGAAGGGGAAGTACCAGCGCGGCTCCAGGATCACATCCAGCCCACCGTCGCCGCCCCAGACGGCAACGTCATGCTCGTTGCCGTTCTTGCGCGTGTAGAGCAGCGAGCGATCCTCGGCGACGATATTCGCCTGAATACCAACGGCTTCCCAATAGCCCTTCACCAGCTCCAAGACGTTGATACGGTCCAGTTGAGTGGCATCCACCTCTACGTTGAAGACGATCGGGTTGCCGTCCGGCCCCAAGCGGATACCCTCGGCGTTCTTCTCCGGGAAGATGGCGTCGAGCATCTCATTTGCCAGGTCAGGGTCATACTCGGTGTACTGCTTCGCCAGGCGCTCGTTGTAGAAGGGCGAGGTCGGCCGCGGGGCCAACTGGTAAGGCTCGCCCTGGCCCACATAAACCACATCAATGATCTCCTGGCGATTGATCGCATGGGAAAGGGCGATGCGGAAATCCTTGTTCTGGAAGATCTCGCGCATGACCGGGTCTTTGTGGGTAAGATTGAACGCGATGGCGTTGGTATTCATGCTGGACGGGATGGTGTCGAAGAAGCGGTAGTTGCCCGCTTCCATGTTATCGGCAAAGACCGCCTTGTTGTCGAGCGTGGCGATGTGGCGGTCCTGCATGTCAATCTCACCGTTGAGCGCCTTCAGCACCAACACCTGAACATCATCGCCGATCTCGGCCACCAGCCGGTCAATATAGGGGAGCTGGCGGCCTTCGGGGTCTACTTTCCAATAGTAGGGGTTCCGCTCGGCCACGACCTGGGTAGCGTTGCCGCCGTAAGGGGTGACAATGTCCCAGGCGTAGAGGGTGGGCAAGTCGGCATTGTACCAGAGCGCGTCATAGGGGGTGCCCTCAACGCCCCCACACTTCAGCTCAAAGAGGTTGACCCAGCCGGTGGACCCGTTTTCCTCGATCAGCGCATCCAGGTTCTCGGTGTTGTACCGGCTATGGAACTGGGAGCAGTAATGCTTGGGATAGCGGGTGGGGCCGGCGCCGGAGGGCGTCGCCAGCCGCTGGAGGAAGAGGCCGTTGGGCGCGGCAAACCTGAACTTGACGGTGTAGTCGTCCACCTTCTCCACAACCACCGGCTCGCCGCCGGAAACCAGCCAACTGTCAATCGGATGGATCGCCCTGTACTCCTCATTGGTGAGGACATCTTCATACCAGAAGAGGATGTCATCGGCAGTAAAGGGCGCGCCATCCGACCACTTGACGCCCTCACGCAACACAAAGGTGTACTCGGTGGCGTCGCCATTGACCTCGAACGACTCCGCCAGATTGGGGATCACTTCCTCCCAATCGGGATCCCAGCGCACCAGGAAGTCATAGCCCATGATGCGGGTCAACCAGGCATTGTCCTGCCCACCCCGCAACCCGCTGCGCCAGGTGCCGCCGTACTGGCCCAGGCTCTCCACCGGCTCCACGACCATTGGGTTGGCCGGCAGCCGTTCCTCCAGGGGAGGCAGCTCGCCGGCTGCCACGCGCTCGGCCAGCATGGGCGCTTCCTTGTCGCTGATGTCAGCAGGCGCGGCGGCCTCTTGGGCGGCTGCTTCTTGCGCGGCCGGTTCTTGAGCCGCAGGCGCTTGGGCCGCGGGCGCGCCACAGGCAACCAACAAGGCAACCATGACCAGGATCACGAGCGATGGGCGCCAGCCGGGTCGAGAAGGCATCCTCTGAAACCAAGGGGTTACGCTCACGTTTGGTTCTCCTCTCTCTTCAGGTTGTCGTGATTTTGGCTGTTGCATGAACTGTACCGCCGACGAAAAACCACAGACCAGAAACCGCAGACCGGAATACGGGAGGCGTATAGGCAAAAGTATCTCGCGCGCACGACGAGAACAGTCGCGGCGACCACGGGGAGATCCATTGGTTCAGGCGCAAAGGCAGCCACAGGAACAAATGTCCCTGCCGGACATTGAACCAATGTGCCCAGCGGCAGGGCACAGCGTCCCGGTAGGAAGATGGGAACTCGCGAACGATATCGGCAAATGGGATG
>DATLZJ010000815.1:0-8210 GCA_035574055.1 Caldilineaceae bacterium | reverse complement strand
CAGGATGAGCGAGCCGGTAAAGGCGGTCAACCCGGTCGGCGCGCCGAGTTGTTGGATGAGCGGGGCCAGCGCCACCCAGCCCAGAAAACCGAGGACAATGGACGGAATTCCGGCCAGGACTTCAATCAGGGGTTTGAGTAGCTCGCGCTGCCATGCCGGGGCGATCTCGCCCAGGTAGATGGCCGTGGTCAGCCCCAAAGGAACGGCAATGACCACCGCGCCGACGGTGACGAGCAAGGAGCCGATGAGCAAGGGCAACAGGCCAAAGAGATCTTCGATAGGATACCAACGGGCGCTTAAGAACTGGCGCGGCGAGATTTGGACAAAGGCCGGCAGCCCTTCCCGCAATAGAAACAAGAAGATCAGGCCGATGATGAGAATTGTGGACAGCCCGGCGCCGCGGATCAACTGCTCGATCCACCATTCGCCCCAGCGCCGGCGCGGCATATCTACCGCCGGCGGCGTGAGCGGCAGAGGGGCGGCTTGCTCCCGATTGAACATGCGACGAATGCTCCTTTGGCTGGATTGGCAACCGGCAATGAGAAGGGGTCATGCTTGATCCCAGCGTCTATTCCGGTGCGGATAACGGCACAAAGCCCAGCGCGGCGACGATCCGCTGGCCTTCCGGCCCCTGGATCCAATCCAGATAGGCCGCGGTGGCGGCTGTGGGCTGGCCGGCGGTATACATGTAAAGCGGGCGAGCGATGGGGTAGCTGCCGTCCAGGCCGGAGGCGACCGAGGGCGTTACATAGGGCGAGCCGGGGCCGGCGGCAACGGCGATGAGCTTCTCATGCGCGGGGTCCACATAGCCCAGCCCGTCATAGCCGATGGCGTTGGGGTTGCGGCGCAATTCACTGGTGATGCCCACCGAAGAGGGCATGAGCAAGGTCTGCGGCGCAAAGATGTCCTTGTTGTCCGCCTCGCCCTTGCGCACCACCTCCTCGAGAAAGTAGACATGGGTGCCGGAGTTGGTCTCGCGCGAGAGCAGCACAATCGGGGCGTCGTCGCCGCCTACCTCTTTCCAGTTGGTGATCCGCCCGGTGAAGATATCGGCAAGTTGGTCAATGGTCAACCGGCTCACGGGATTGTCGGGATGGACGGCCACCGCCAGCGCGTCAATGGCGACCACAAACTCCACCGGTTCGATGCCATTGGCCTGGGCCTCGGCGATCTCGTCCTCCTTCATCTGGCGCGAGGCATTGGCAATATCTACGGTGCCATTGATGAGGGCGGCGATGCCGGTGCCCGAACCGCCGCCGGTGACGGCGATGAGCAGCGAAGGGTCTACCTGGCGGTAACTCTCGGCCCAGGCCAGGGCCAGGTTGACCATGGTGTCTGAGCCTTTGTTTTGGAGGGTACGCTGGGGCGACGGGGCAGATGGGTCTTGGCTGCCGGTTTGGCTACAAGCGGCCAGCAGCCAAGTTGCCAACAGCAAGCGACCGATACATCCAAAGCAGGTACGCCAAAACCAAGTGCGCCTAAAACAAGGATTTAACGCGAGCCGGTTCAGTGGCCTGCTCCTGAACCGTGTGCCCAACCGAGACAAGTCACGACAAGATATCGCCATAGGGGCCTAGCATCTGGGCAAACCGTCGGGTTCACCAATGCGCCTGCAACTGCGGTTTTGCCATGCTTTCACCCTAGACGACGGCTGTTAACCCACCATCAATGATTTGTGAACAATCTGTTAACAAGTTGTTCAAATAGACTACGGCAATTTGTATGCTTTACGCCGGTAGCTCAATGACAAAGGTCGTCCCTTTGCCCAGTTCACTGCTCACCTTGATCTCCCCGCCATGGGCCTTGACCAGTTGATTGGCGATGGCAAGCCCTAACCCGCTGCCTGCGCCGCTGCTGTGACCGCGGGCGCGGTCTGCGCGCCAAAAGCGGTCAAAGATAAAGGGCAGGTCGTCGGGCGCGATGCCCTCGCCGGTATCGGCCACGGTGATGCGGACGCGGCCATCGGCCTGGACGGCCTGAAGTGTGATGGCGCCGCCCGGCGGTGTATGGCGCACGGCGTTGGCGACGAGGTTGCTCAAGACCTGGTCCAGCCGGCCTGCATCGCCGTGCAGGATAAGCGGCGGCTGGGAGTCGTTGGCCGCGCCCGGCTGGTCCGCCGTTGTCTGGGGCGCCACAGCCTGGAGCGTCACGCCCGCGCCTTCGGCTTGGGCGCTGAAGCTGGTCACCACATCCGCCAACAGGTCCCCCACATCCACCGGCTCTTTGACGAGCGGGAGCTGGCCCGACTCGGCCAGCGAGAGGGTGCGCAGGTCATCCACCAGCCGGGCCAGCGTGCGCGTTTCCTGCAAGGTGGCCTCGATGTGTTCCGGCGTCGGCGCATAGACCCCATCCAGGATGCCCTCCAGATTGCCCTGAATGATGTGGAGCGGGGTGCGTAGCTCATGGGCCACGTCGGCGGTGAGGTTGCGCCGTTGTTGGTCGGTGCGCGCCAGCTCTTCGGTCATACGGTTGAAGGAGTGGGCCAGCCGCTGGAAGTCGGGCGAGCCGCGCTCCTGCACCCGCACGGCCAGGTTGCCCGTTGCGACCGCGTCCGCGGCCTCCATGATGTCGGTCAGGGGAAGGGCGTAGCTGCGGAAGACGCGCGCCGCCAGGGCCAGGGAGAGCAGAGGCAGGGCCAGCGTCAGGCCGATGCCGGCGATCCAGACCAGCAGCACCGTCGGATGGCCGCCGTCCATCAGCCGGGTCAGATGCCAGGCCAGCACCGCCATGCTGCCGACAATGAGGAAAAGCAGCAGCCCCAAAACGCCCAGGAGACGCATAAAGATGCGCCGGCGCTTGCGCCGCCAATCGGGCTGGGCCGCCCCTTGCCACTGAACCCACGGGGGCGGCCCTTGGCCCGGTCGCCAGCCGCGCCAGTGTTCGCGCCACGGCCCATGGTGAGGCGCCTGAGTGTGCGGGTCAGACTCCATACAGCTCACTTGCCATTTTTATCACTTGCTATCTTTATCACTTGTTTATCACTCGTCATCTTTGCCGGCGAACTGATAGCCGATGCCATAGACGGTCAGGAGATAGCGTGGGTCGGCGGCGTCATCTTCGATCTTGCGGCGCAGATTTTTGATGTGGGCGTCAATGCTGCGGTCGAAGCCGCCGCCGGCCACGCCGTGCAGCCGCTGGATCAACTGCGCGCGGCTGAAGGTCTGGCCGGGATGTTGGGCCAACACGGAGAGCAGGTTGAACTCGATGCGTGTCAGCCGGACCGGTTCCCCGCGCAGCGTCACCCGGTGGCCGTTGAGGTCAATCTCCAGCTCGCCGTTGCGGATCAGCCCCGGCGTCTGCACATCGCCGCGGGTGCGGCGCAAGACGGCCCGCACCCGCGCCACCAGTTCCCGGGGCGAGAAGGGCTTGACAATGTAATCGTCGGCCCCCACTTCCAGCCCGATCAGCCGGTCGGCCTCCTCGACCCGCGCCGTCAGCATAATAATGGGCACGCTCGACTCCCGGCGCAGCGCCCGGCACACGTCCAGCCCATCCAGCCCCGGCAGGTTCAGGTCCAACACGATCAGGTCGGGCTTCTCTTGGCGGGCAGCGGCCAGCGCAGCCGGCCCGTCGTTCACCGGCAACACCCGAAAGCCGCTGCGTTCCAGGTAGTCGCGGGCGAGGCGCACAATCTTCGGCTCGTCATCCACCACCAGGATCAGCTCATTCACGGTTGCGTTTCTCCATACAACGATACCCTGCCATTATAGTCTAGCCTCCCTCTGCCACAAGCCCCGGGCGCCAACATGGAAGGCCCTAATGATGGACAAACGATGGCGAGCTACAGGGTGGGTTTTGCAATCATTGCCCATACCACCGAAAGAAGTAGGAGCAGGTTCAGTGCGTTGAGCGTCGTCAGCCGCCGTTGCAGGGCGACCAGCCGGGCGTCGCTGGATGGCGCAGTCGCCGCCAGCGCAGTCACCTGGTCCGCCAGCCGGCGGCTGAGCACTGCCCCCATCACAAAAGAGCCGGCAAGGCCGATCAGGCCCCAGACGATCCAAAGGCTGCTGGCGTCAAGGCCCGCAGTGACCACCATGCCGATCCCGGCTGCCAGGGTGAGCAGCACCGACGGGCCGATGACCAGACGGCCATAGAGGCCGCTGGCCTGCGCCAGCGCGGCCAGCGTTGGCCCCTGTTGTTGCCGCGCCAGCAGAACATTGAGCAGCGATATCGCGCAGGCGCCGCCGATCCAGACAATCGCCGCCGTCACATGGAGGAATTTGAACAGGGTATAGAAAGTAGACACGTCCATTGTCTTGGTTCTCTTTGTACTTGTTGCGCTTGCCGTTCCTATATTTATCATGGTATCTGCACCTGTAGCCGAAGGTTGGCAGCCTCCGGCTACAGGCTATGCAAAGCGCCGCCTAGACGTGGGTCCAAACAGCCGGCTTCGGCTCGTCCGGTTGCGTCGGGCTGCCGGGCTGTTCAGCCGGCGCCTGTCCAGGCTGTGGGCCGGGCTGTGCGCCATATGGCTGTCCCCCCTGCGGGTGCGGTCCATAGTGATGCGCCCAAGGTCCATAGGGACCATGCGGCCCGCCCCAGGCGCCGCCCTGCATCCGCCAGCGCATGAAGCCAAAGAGCTTGGCGAGCAGCGCCAGCAGGAAGAGGAAGAAGACGAGCCGGAAGAGAACGCCGAAGAAACCAAATCCGCCATAGCCGCCCGGATGCCAGCCAGGGCCGGCCCGGTAGGCCAGATAGGGCGCCAGTTGAGCGCCATCCACGTTGCCGGTCAACAGGCCCAAGGTGAAGCCTTGGGACCATCCCGAATGGTAGATCGCCGAGCCGAGGCTCAAGGCTGCCACCGCAGCCAGCACAGCCCAGGCCCATTTGGGAATCCGCTCCAACGACATACGTTGCTCCTTTACAGTCATATAGGGTACAGCCATAGGGCAGTCCGCGCCGCCCATCGTATGGTTGATGTACAGGCAGGCCACTTGAAGGTGCTTCGACTCGCCTATACGGCTTTAGGATGGGCGGAACCTGTGAAGAAATGATGAATAATCTGGGCAAAGCCGATGAACACGGCTTTTGCTACTTGACGCTGCTTGTGAAAAAACGCACTTGACAGGCCAGGGGGTCGCCGGTATAATTTTTGGAACGTGCGTAAGAGAAATTCATCATCCGAGAAATGCAGGCAGCGCGACTGGAGACGACTGCCCTGGAAAGTTGCAATTGGCGGGTCATTCAGGTAGAATGCGACTGATTTTTTGTCCCTGTCCTGGGGGCAGTCGAGGACCTCTGCAATCCGTCTACACAGGTTGGTCTCACACCGGCTCCATTCTTTACCGGCTCTCTCTCTCGGCTCATGTTCTGGTGACACAAGACCTTTGGTAACCCAAGATCGCCGGCTTGAGCTGACCGCAAATGCGAATTGACCCAAATTGAGTTGACCCAAAGGCGAATCAAACTCTATGGCGAATGTCCCGGCTGAACAATTTAAAGAACTTAAGCAGGCGCAGGTGACCTATTCCTGGCCTGGCGCCAACGGCGTCGCGCGCGACACGATGCATGGGGCGATGCACGACGCGATGCACGACACGATTGTCGTGCCGGACGAGCTGCAGGCGAATGTGATAGTGACGACGCTGGACAAAATTTATAACTGGAGCCGGCGCACCAGCATGTGGCCGCTGCTCTTTGGGCTGGCCTGCTGCGCGATTGAGATGATCGCGACCGCCTCCAGCCGCTTCGACCTGGCTCGCTTCGGTATGGAGGTCATGCGGCCCAGCCCCCGGCAGAGCGACCTGATGATCGTCTCCGGCACCGTGACCAAGAAGATGGTGCCTGCGATTGTGCGCATCTATAACCAGATGGCTGAGCCGCGCTATGTCCTGAGTATGGGCGCGTGCGCCACGGGCGGCGGCCCCTTCAAAGAGGGCTATAATGTGGTCAGCGGCATTGATAAATATATCCCGGTGGATGTCTATGTGCCCGGCTGCCCGCCCACGCCCGAGGCGTTGATCTATGGGCTGCTCAAGTTGCATGAGAAGGTTGAGCGCCAGAGCATCGCCAAGGTGCCGTGGTATCGCAAGGACCAGAGCGAGTTTGTGCCGGTGCCGATCTTGGGGCCGGACATCTTTGACCCGCGCAAGGTGCAGATCATCAAGGAGCACACCCTGGCGAAGCCGGCCGGCGCCGGTGACGGTGAGGCCCGGCGCGGCGGCGCCAGACGAGAGGGCGCCGGCGCAGCCCCAGCTCAGCTTTCCGATAAAGCCAAGGCGCGCATCGAGCAGGCCAAGGCGCGCCTTGCCGCCAAGAAGCAGACTGCCTAAGCGGGCGGACTGGCATTAGCATCCAGAGAGGCAACATCCATGAGCGATGCAGTTGCAGAACCCACCGGCGAAGCAGTTGTCGTGACCGAGGCGCCGCCGGCCGTTGATCACCCCTATGCAGCCGCCGTCCCCGGCGCGGTGATCGGCAAATGGGCCGAGGAGACAGAGCCGGCGCTGGTGATCGCGCCGGATAAGTTATTGGACTTCCTGACCTTTCTGCGCGACGAAGAGAGCTATGACCTCCTCTCCAGTGTGACGTGCGTAGACTACAGCGCCTACAAGGGCAAGGCCCGCGCCGGCATTGCCGAGCGTTTTGATGTGGTCTACCACCTCTATAGCACCAAGAAGGGCGGCGGGCCGGTGGTCCTCCATGTGCGCGTGCCCGATGACGAGACGGTGCCTTCGGCCACCAGCGTCTATCCGGGCGCCAACTTGCAGGAGCGCGAGGTCTATGACCTCTACGGCATCAAGTTCGCCGGCCATCCCAATCTCCGCCGTATCTTGCTCTGGGAAGGCTTCAACGGCCACCCCATGCGCAAGGACTGGAAGGAGGCTTACTTCGAGGAGGAGAACAAGCCCTTCAAGAGCCGCCACCCCAACGGCCACTATGTCTTTCATGAGGACAAGCTGCCCTGGGGCGAGAACGCCACCTATCCCGCCGGCTGGGACCCGGATACCTGGCAGGAGCCGGTGGCCTATGTGCCGGTGAGCCAGGCGCCGGAGGATGACGACGGCTTTGAGGTCGCCACCGAGAGCATCGTCGTCAACCTGGGACCCCATCACCCCAGCACCCACGGCGTCTTCCGCATGATCACCCGCATTGAGGGGGAGACGATCCTGGCGCTGGAGCCGGAGATGGGCTATCTGCATCGCAATCATGAGAAGATCGGCGAGCGCAACACCTGGTTGATGAACATGCCCTTCACCGACCGGCTGGACTACATCAACTCCATGAGCAACAACCTGGGCTATGCCCTGGCCGTGGAGAAACTGGCCGGGATCGAGGTGCCGGAGCGGGCCAATTACATCCGGATCATCATGGCCGAGCTGAGCCGCATCGTCAACCACATGTGGTCCATCGGCTTTATCCTCAACGACCTGGGCGCGCTCCAGACGCCGGCCCTCTATGCCATCGAGGAGCGCGAGATGATCCTCGACCTCTTCGAGGAGGTGAGCGGCAGCCGCATGATGTGCAATTACATGCGCTTCGGCGGTGTGGTGCGCGACCTGACCCCCGGCTGGGCCGACCGGGCCAAGTACCTGGTCCATGAGCGCATCCCGCGCGCGCTGGATGAGCTGGACCGGCTCTTGAGCGGCAACGAGATTGTCAAGGCGCGCGGGCGCGGCGTGGGCTATCTCTCGCCCAAGGACCTGATCGCCCTGAGCGTCAGCGGCCCCCTGATCCGGGCGGCGGGCATCCCCTATGACATCCGCAAGGCGGAACCCTACTGCATCTACGACCGCTTTGACTTCGATATCCCGACGCTGCAGGGGAGCGATATCTACGACCGCTACTATATCCGGCTGTTGGAGGCGCGCGAGAGCGTGCGGATTCTGCGCCAGGCGCTGCGCGACCTGCCGGAGGGGGAGGTCCTGGGCGGCAAGGGGGGCTATACCTTGCGCG
Source organism: Caldilineaceae bacterium (assembly GCA_035574055.1). Classification (GTDB taxonomy): domain Bacteria; phylum Chloroflexota; class Anaerolineae; order Caldilineales; family Caldilineaceae; genus QEUY01. The sequence goes on along the minus strand of DATLZJ010000815.1, from coordinate 314 downwards.
CGCCCGAAGGCGAGGTCTACCACCGCATTGAGGCGCCCAAGGGGGAGCTAGGCTTTTACCTGGTCAGCGATGGTAAGACCAACCCCTATCGCTACCATGTGCGCGCCCCTAGCTATATCAACCTGAACGCGCTCGGCCCCATGTCGGTCGGCTACAAAGTGGCCGATGCTGTGGTCATCCTGGGCGCCATTGACATTGTGCTGGGCGAAGTGGACCGCTAACCGAGACCGGCAGGAGAGGAACAAGAGATGTTTGGCACCGGCTTACTCAAGGGTTTGGGCATTACGCTCAAGCACTTTGTTGACACCTTCGCC
>DATLZJ010000814.1:0-2427 GCA_035574055.1 Caldilineaceae bacterium | reverse complement strand
GGCCAAAATCGCGATCCGCATGGGCCAATCACTCGCCTCTAGGCAGGCCGTCTCGATGGCCGCCCGCCAGCCTACACTACCGATTTCATCACGCCATGTCAATTCAACCTGCGCGCCAGTGGCGGCGCAGCCGGCCCGTTTGGCGCGACGGCGACAGGGCCGGTAGAATGGACGGCATGGACCTACTGATCTTGGGCGGCGCCCATTTCTTGGGCCGCCATCTCGTGGAAGCAGCCCAACGCCGCGGCCACCGGCTCACCCTCTTCAACCGCGGGCGCACCAACCCCACCCTGTTCCCCGGCGTCGAACAGATACGCGGCGACCGGGCGACCGATCTGGAGCGGCTGGCGGGCCGGCGTTGGGATGCTGTAATTGACACCTCCGGCTATCTACCTGCCGCCGTCGCCGCATCGGCGCGCACCCTGGCCGATGCCGTAGAGCATTATAGCTTCATCTCCACCATCTCCGTCTATCGCGACTTCAGCGCGCCGCACATGGACGAAGGCGCGCCGCTCGCCCGGCTGGAGCGACCGGAGGAGGCGGCGTTGACCGATGCAACCTATGGGCCGCTCAAGACCCATTGTGAGGATGCTGTCCAGGCCGCGCTGCCCGGTCGCGGCCTCATCATCCGCCCCGGTCTCATCGTCGGCCCCTATGACCCAACCGACCGCTTCACCTACTGGCCCGTGCGGATGGCCCAAGGCGGCGAGGTGCTTGCGCCGGAGGACCCGCGTATCCCAATCCAGTTCATTGATGCGCGCGACCTGGCCGAATGGACCCTGCTCGGCGCAGAACAACGCCTGACCGGCGTCTACAACGCCACCGGCCCGGCGACCCCTTACACGCTGGGGGCGCTGCTCGATGAGTGCAGCGCCGTGGCGCAGAGCGGCGCAGCAGTCACTTGGGCGCCCGCAACCTTCCTGGCCGAGCACCAGGTGCGGCCCTGGAGCGATCTGTCCCTCTGGGCGCCTGCTGAGATGCCAGGACTGATGACCGTAGACTGTGCAAAGGCCATCGCCGCCGGCCTTCGCTTCAGGCCGCTCCGCGAGACCGTCGCCGATACCCTGGCCTGGCGCCGCGCCCTGCTCGATGCGCCCGCGCTCCAGGCAGGACTTTCCCGCGCACGCGAGGCCGACGTGCTTGCGGCCTGGCACAGGCGAAATTGAGGCGCCCGTGAGCTTTTGGGACCTGTACCAATGGTCAGTTGACATTCACACCGGGCTATCATAACATTTAGTTGTACGGCTAACGAAATAGCTTGGCTGCCGCCGTCGTTGGCTGTACCGGGGGATCCATGCATGGCCGCCTGTACCCATGAGAGCGCCCAATCGTTGGGCTATTTGTTGGCGCAGATCTGCAAGACGCATCGCAACCGAATCAGCCAGGCGCTGGCGTCGCTAGACCTCCACGCAGGACAGGAGATCGTCCTGTTCCACCTCTGGGGGCGGGACGGCGTCACCCAGTCGGAGTTGGCGGAGTCGGTTTGCCTACAGCCTGCGACCGTCACCCGGATGTTGGGGCGGATGGAGCAGTCAGGGCTGATCGTCCGCCATCCCGACCCGGAGGACCAGCGCATCTCGCGCGTCTGCCTCACACCCGCAGGGCGCGCCTTGGAGCAGCCGGTCATTGCCGCCTGGGAAGCCGTTGAGCAGGAAATGATGCGTCACTTTAGCCTTGAGGAGCGGCTACTGTTGCGCCGGCTGTTGTTGCAACTCTATGCGAACCTGATGGAGTCCGAACCAGGCTAAACAGGCTCTTTTTTTGACAAAATGTTTAGCCGGCTAAGTAACAGGAGAACAATAGGAGTAGCACCATGACAACCTCTAACCAGGAACGACCACTCAATCCCTCAACCGCGTCTATCTGGCAAAAGGGCCTTACCGGTGGACTGGTGGGCGCCGCCATCAACCTTATTGTCCTCTGGATTGCCCAGAGCCTCATGGGCGGCCCGTTGGAGATCACCATGCCGCCCACCAACACCCTTGCGCCGTTGCCCTGGTGGCAGGTGGTGATCGCGACCCTCGTTCCGGCAGCGGGCGCCACTGTGCTATACTGGCTGCTGTTGCGCTTTGTGCCAGGCGCGACGCCTATCTTCTGGATCGCCGGCCTGCTCTTCTTGCTGCTGTCGTTCTTCGGCCCGCTGGGGTTGCCGGTGGCGGCAGGCGTCAAAACTACCCTGGTGATCATGCACATAGTCGCCGGCTTGAGCATTCTCACCTTTCTTACTCGCTAGTCCAACCTGCAAGGGCGCCGGCTCGATCGCGGGCCGGGTAAACGTACATGAGGAGCCTACCGCCGCATGTGTGGCGGTAGGCTCGGAAGGAAGCATCTATGAGCATTTCCGGAGCAAGCAAGCAGATCACTGCCGCCGTCAGCCAGTGGCCCGGCGTATCCACCGTTCCCCACCGCTTTGGCGGCCTCGAGTAC
>DATLZJ010000813.1:0-3763 GCA_035574055.1 Caldilineaceae bacterium | reverse complement strand
GGCTGACGCGCGCGAGACATTGGCTGTGCTGGACCAAGCGCTGGCCGCCGTAGGGCGCAGCCGCCAAGACCTCGGCATCGAAGCCAGGCTCCACTTCGGCGGCGGCCAGCCTGATCAGTGGCGCGCCGCGCTGGACGAGTGGCTGGCTGTGGGCGCAACCCACTTCTCACTCAACACGATGGGCTGTGGCTTCACCCGGCCCGACCAACACCTGTCCGCCCTGCGCCGCTTCGCCGAGACGATTCTCCCGGCCTACGCCCAGGCATAGGGAAAAGAGAGGGAATCCAACGTGATGAACCGGAGCTATGATGCCATTATCGTCGGGGGCGGCATTGTGGGCGCATCGGCAGCCTATCACCTGGCGCGCGCTGGAGCTAAGACCTTGCTGGTGGACCGCCACGACCGCGGCCGCGCCACCGACGCCGGCGCCGGCATCCTCGCGCCCGAAATGAACCGTCGCGACCCCGACCCCTGGTTCGAGTTCGCCGTGCCTGCCGTGGCCTACTACCCGGAGCTGGTCGCCGCGCTCCAGGCGGAAGAGGCCGGCGAGACCAGCTACGCCCGCTGCGGCATGTTGCTGGTGGCCGCCACCCCCGACGAAGTTCCTGCCTACACCGACGCCGAGCGCCATATCCTGGCCCGCCGGCAGCAGCGCCACGAGCCGCCGGAGCATGACCTGCACCCGGTCTCACCCGGCGAGGCGCGAGAGTTGTTCCCCGCGCTCGGCCAGCTCCACGGCGCGCTCTACTACCGCAACGCAGCGCGGGTGGATGGCCGGCAGTTGGGCCAGGCGCTGCGCCGCGCCGCCGAGCGCCACGGCCTGGACGTGCTGGAGAGCAGCGTGGAAAGGCTCACGCTAGACCACGGCCGCGTTACCGGCGTGATCGTAGACCAGGAACGCTACAGCGCAGCGACGACCGTGATCGCCGGAGGCGCGTGGTCGGCGGCCTTCGGCGCACAGCTTGGGGTGCGAATTCCGGTAGAGCCGCAGCGGGGGCAGATCGCCCACCTGGAGCTGCCCGGCCAGGAGACTGGCGGCTGGCCCATCGTCGGCGCCTTCCGCGGCCACTACCTCGTCCCTTGGCCCAACGGTCGCGTCGCCGCTGGCGCCACCCGTGAGACCGGCTCCGGCTTTCAACCCACGACCACCGCTGCCGGCGTCCAGGAAGTCTTGAGCGAGGCGCTGCGCGTGGCGCCGGGGCTGGCGCCTGCTCGGCTGCTGGAGGTGCGAGTCGGCTTGCGCCCGCTGCCGCCCGACGGGCTGCCGGTGCTGGGGCCTGTGCCGGGCATGGACGGCGTGCTGCTGGCGACCGGTCACGGTCCCACCGGCCTCCAGCTCGGCCCCTACAGCGGCAAGCTCATGGCCGAGCTGGCGCTGGGCCAGACGCCTGCTGTGGACCTCGCGCCCTTCAGCGTGAGCCGGTTCCGGCCTTAGCCCCGCTCAAAAGCGGGCCGCCTCCGGCCAGTGGACCAGGAGCGGTTCCAGCTCGGCCCAAAGCTGGTCGGGGATCTCCACCTCGGCGGCGCGGGCATTTTCTACGGCTTCTGCGGGAAAGCGCGCCCCGGGGATCGCGGTCGCCACCTGGGGATGGCGCGTACACCATTGCAGCGCTGCCGCCACCAGGGGGACGCCATGCGCCTCGCAGAGCGCCTTGAGCTTGCCCACATGGGCCTGGCAGGCCGGGCTATAGTTGCGGTCGAAGTAGGAAACATCCGGCAGCGGCCCGGTCGCCAACAGCCCGCGTTCCAGCGGCGTGGCGATCACTAGCCCCACGTTGTGCTTTTGGGCCGCAGGCAAGATGCGCTCCGCCGCAAAGAGATTGATCAGGCTCCAGGCGCGCGGCACGACTGCCGCGTCAAACTCGCCCGTCTCGATGTAGGGGGCGTTGGTCCGCGGGTCATCGGCGGCGGTCCCCACATAGCGCACCACACCCTCCGCCTGGAGCCGGCGCAGCGCATCGAGCGCGCCCCCCTTACCCATCACCTGCTCCATGGGCACATGCATCTGGTCGTGGATGTAGACTACATCCAAGCGCGCCAGCCCCAGACGGCGCTGGCTGGCCTCGATGCTGCGCATCACCGCGTCATAGCTGTAGTCGTAGCCCTCGATGGTACGCCCGACCTTGGTGGTCACGGTACATTTGGCGGCCAAGTCCGGTCGCGCCGCCAGCGCCCGGCCAATGATGGCCTCGCTGCGCCCGCCGCCGTAGAGCGCAGCCGTATCAATCAGCGTGCAACCTGCCTCTAGGGCCGCGTGGACGGTCTGGATGCCTAGCTCCTCATCTATATTGGCGGCCAATTCTTCATAGCTGGCCGTCGCGCCCGAAACGGCGGGCATCCCAAGAAACGCAGTGCCGAGGCCGACGATAGACACCGCCAGGCCGGTGCGGCCCAGGGTCTTGCTGCGCATAGGCTCATCTCCTCAAAAGGGATGTCGTGGATGGTCTGTGGCAAAGGATAGACAACAGGGCCGCCTCTGCGGGCTGCGCCCCTCCAGAGGGATTATGGCCCAGCCCCACCGTTCGGGCAAGTTGGCGGCGGAGCGTTGCCGCCAATCCAAACAGCGGGGAACCGGCCTACCCAGTTCCCCGCTGTTTGCGGCAAGGGTCTTTAGCGATTGTTCGGCTTATTCGGTCTCGTTATTCGGTCTCGTTATTCGGTCTCGGCGGCAATCGCATAGACTACCTGGAGCTGCATCACCAGCTCCAACTGGCCCGGCATGACCGGGGTGCCGCCGCCGCCAAAGCCACGCGCCTGCTCGGCAAAGGTGCCGGCATAGAAGCCGCCGCCCTGGGCGATGACCTCACTGATGCTGATCAGCTCACCCAGCTCCACCCCGGACAGGGCCGCCAGGTCTTCCGCCTTGGCGCGCGCATCCTCCACGGCGCTAGCGCGGGCATCGGACTCGACAATGCTGGGGTCATCCAAGGCGAACTCGACGCCGTAGATGTTGTTGGCGCCGGCCTCGATGGCCGCATCCAGCACCGTGCCGACGTTCTCCAGGTCACGGATGGTGACCGAGACATTATTGCTCACGCGATAGCGCACCTGGTCATCGGGCAGCGGGCCTTCCGGGCCATAGCGCTCGGCAAAGATGCTGAAGCCGGAGGTCTGGATGTCCTCTTCAGCGATGCCCTGCGCTTGCAGCGCAGCCAGCACAGCGTCCAACGTCTCCTGATTGGCGGCGCTGGCCTCCTCCACCGTATCGCGCAAGGTCTCGACGCCGATACTAACGCGGGCAATATCCGGCTCGATCTCAACCTTGCCCTCCCCCACGACCGTGATGGTGCTCGGCAGCGGGGCGCTCATGACGATGGGTTGGGGGGTCGGCGGCGTCTCTTGAGCTTGGACCGCCGGAACCGTGGGCCAACCCACGCCTGTCACGAAGGCAAAGCCGGCAAGGAGGGCGACTACAACGACGGCTGCAGCAACAGTCCGTAGACTCTGCTTGTTCATAACAACTGTTCCTTTCGTACCGTTTCTGTCTTACACGCTTTGTACTGAACTGAGCCATGGCCCAGGCATGGGCACACTACTTTCGTTGCATCTATTAAGCGAAATCGCAACCATCGTAGCGGCTGCTGCCCGTACCAGCGATAAGACGGAGGGGGTACGAGGAATGTTCCGGCGCTTTGGATAGAATTAGCGCACTAAACTTGGCATCTTGACTGCACTGTCGCGTCGCTCATGCATATTGGCTTCCATGGACTTGGGATAGCGAGGGGGCAGCGCCGAGACCTCGTTGAGGCGGGCCAGGGCGTCC
>DATLZJ010000812.1:0-6140 GCA_035574055.1 Caldilineaceae bacterium | reverse complement strand
CAGCAGACTCCTTCATCCTAAGTTGATGGGTTGAACAAGGCAATTCAGCTCAGTTGATTGGCGGGCCGGTGGGGACGTTCGCCGCGCAAGACGCGCACCACATCTTCGACACAGCGTTGCCGCATGTCGCGCTTCGCTTCTTCCGAATACCAGGCGCTGTGGGGCGTGATCAGGATGCGCTCTTCGTGCAGCAGCGGGTTATCGGGGTTGACCGGCTCTTCGTTGAGCACATCGAGCGCGGCCCCCGCGATCTTGCCGGCGCGGACGGCTTCGAGCAGCGCCGCCTCGTCCACCAGTGGGCCGCGCGCGGTGTTGACGAGATAGGCGGTGGGTTTCATCTTGGCAAGAAAGCCGGCGTTGATGATCTGGTGGGTCGAGTCGAGGAGAGGCGTGTGCAGCGTGATGTAGTCGGACTCGCGGGCCAGCGTATCGAGGTCTACGGCGCGTGCGCCGAGGCGCGTAACCGCCTCTTCGTTCAAGAAGGGGTCGTAGACGATCACATTCAGCCCCAGGCCCTTCCCCTTCTCGGCGGCGGCCTGACCGATACGGCCAAAGCCGATCACGCCCAACGTCTGCCCCTTCAGCCGGTGAATGATGCGCCCGCCGTTGGAGCTCCACTGGCCCTGGCGGGTGGAGTTGACCAGCGACACGATGTTGCGCGCCTGCGCCAGCAGCAGGCTGATGGCATGGGTGGAGACTTCATCCACGCCATAGTCAGGCACGTAAGTGACCCAGACCCCGCGCGCCGTGGCCGCAGCCAGGTCAATGGTATCGAGGCCGGTGCCGGCGCGGCCGACCACGCGCACGCGCGGCATGGCGTCCAGCACGTCGCTGCTTACCCGCTGCAGCGTCACCAGCACCGCATCGGCCTCCTTTGCCACGGCGAGCGCGGCGGGCGACGAGAGATCGCCGTAGGTACAAGTTATTTTGGCATTGAGCTGGGCCAGCGCCTGCCGCTCAATCGCAAAATCGTCGCCAAGGTCTTGATACGCGATCACAACAGTTGGGTTCATAAGCGCTTTCCAGGTTCAGAACGTCGGATCTGGAGATGTGGGGCGAGCGGGCCTGGGCGCCGGACTCGCGCGGTGGATAGATGTTGATAGATAAGGATGGTCAAGACAGGGTAAAGTGCTCCTCGATCCGCCGCTTTGCGCCCAGCACATGGCGGGTGATCTCCTCCTGCGCCTGCGCCTGGTCTCCGCTTTTGAGGATATCAATCAACAGATCGTGGGAGGCGATATGGTGGTCCAGCTCGGTGTCGGTCAAGGCGCTGTTGGCCTCGTAGAGAAAGCGGCTGATGCGGGCGCGCAGGCTGGAGATCACCTCCAGCAACAATTCATGGTCAGCAATCTCCCAGAGCGTGCGGTGGAACTCGTAGTCCAGCTCATAGACTTGGCGCATATCGCGCGCCGCCGCGGCGGCGCGCATCCGCCGCACGATGCGGCGCAGTTGAGCCTCGTGCTTGGAGCGCCAGCGTTCCATCACCCGCTCGACCACGAAGCGTTCCAGCACCACGCGCAGCGAGGAAATCTGTTCGATCTCGGCGGCAGACGGGCTATAGACAAAGGCGCCGCGGTGGGCGACCTTGCGCACCAGCCCCTCCTCGGCCAAACGCTGGATCGCCTCGCGCACGGGGATGCGGCTCACGCCCAGGCGTGCGGCAATATCCCGTTCCACCAGGCGCGCGCCCGGCGGCAGCGAGCCGGAGCGGATGGACTCGCGCAGCGAATCAGCCACCTCGTCGCTCAGATTGCGCGCCGTGACCGGGCGTAGGGTGAAATCATGGTCCGTGTGGTTGCGCAGGGTGGTTTGTTCGGTCATAGATCAGCCATAGAGCAGCCCGCTGCCCTCACATTCCTCATATACATTCCTCACATGCGGTCTCGAAGAGCGCCGGGTCATAGGGCTTCAGCGGGAACCACGGCTCGACGCCTCGGTTCACGATATGGTCCGGGTGGGGCCAATGGCCGCTCAAAATCGAGACCACATTCTCGACCCCGCCCACGGCGACATCGCGCTTGGCCTCGACCGAAAGCCCAGCCGAATGAGGCGTCAACAGTACATTCTCCAACTCCAGCAGCGGATGGTTGGGCGGGTTTCCTTCCGGCACAAATACATCAATATGCTCGTAGGTGTCAATCCCGGCGCCGGCCAGATGCCCCTCCTGTAAGACGCGCACCAGCGCCATCTCGTCTACAATCGCGCCGCGCGCCGTGTTGATCAGAAAGGCGTCTCGCTTCATCTTGCGCAGCGCCGTCTCATCAATCAAGTGATAGGTCTCCCGATTCAGCGGGATGTGCAGCGACACGTAGTCGGATTCGCGCAGCACGGTATCCAGGTCGGTCATCTCCACCCCAAGCGCGGCGGCCTCTGCTTGGCCGGCGTCCATGCGCCGCCGTGTCGCCAGCACGCGCATGCCGAAGCTGCGCGCCCGCTTTGCCGTCTCACGCGCCGAATTGCCGAAGCCGACCAGCCCCAAGGTGCGCGCCGCCAGCCGGTGGGTCGCTACCCCCTCGCTCTTGGAGCGTTGCCACAATCCCTGGCGCATCATGCCGTCCATGCGCTTCAGCTTGCGCTCCAAGGCCAAGATCAACATCATCGTGTGGTCGGCCTGCTCATGGATGCAGAAGAGCGGCACGTTGGTGACCAGGATGCCCCGCCGCGTCGCCGTCGCCACATCAATTTTGTCGGTGCCGGTACCGAGCCGGGAGATCACCTTGCAGCGGCGCAGGCTCTCGATCACCGGCGTCGGCAGGCTGACGGACACGGCGAAGAGCGCATCACAATCCTGCACATAGGGGATGATCTCCTCCGGCGTCGCCGGTTCGCAAAAGACCGGGTTGAGATGGTATTTCTTGTACAGCTCTACTTCCACGTCGTTGGGGTGTAGCACGGCGTTCAACCGCACGACGTGCATCTGCTCTAAATGGCTCCACCGGCTTGCCATCCGTTACCCTTTCACGGCTCCTGCGGTCAGACCCGAAACGTATAGGTCCATAAAGAAGAAATAGACCAGCGCCACCGGAATCGAGCCGAGCGTGGCGCCGGCCATCAGCGGCCCCCAGTTGAAGAAATCGCGCTGGGCCAGGCTGTTGATCAGCCCGACCGGCAGCGTCTTGTTGGCCTCGCCGCCTACAAAGGCCAGCGCATAGAGTAGCTCATTCCACGAGAGTGTAAAGGCAAAGATGCCTGCGGTCAGCACGCCCGGCACGGCCATGGGCAGGGTGATGCGCAGCACTGCGCCCAGGCGGCTGCACCCGTCAATCATGGCGCATTCCTCCGGGTCAATCGGCACTGTGCGGAAGTAGCCGGTCAGCAGCCAGGTGCAGAAGGGGATGAGAAAGGTCGGATAGGTCAGCGCCAGCGCCGTCAGGTCGCCCAAGGCGCCGATATCGCGCATCACTTGGGCCAACGGGATGAAAAGCAAGGTCTTTGGGACTAGGTAGGTGATGAAGATCAAGACGCCGAAGAGGGTTGCGCCGCGGAAGCGCAGCCGCGCAATGGCATAGCCGGCGGCGATGGAGACCACCAGCGAGAAGGCCGTCGTCAGGACCGCCACGCCGACGCTGTTGAGCGTCCAGCGGCCAAAATCAATCCGCTCGAAGAGAAAGCGATAGTTGTCGAGCGTCGGTTCCAGAACCCAGAGCGGCGCCGTGGTAAAGTCGAAAATCTCGCCCAGCGACTTAAAGGATGACAGCACCATCCAGTAGAACGGGAAGAGCAACACAACCAAGACAATCGCCAGGGGAATGTAGGGCATCAAAAGTTGGTTTAGGAAGCGGCGCAGTCGCGACTGCCGCATGGCGTTCCTCCTTTGAGCGAGCTACCGGCGGCGCTCAATCGGCCTGCCGGATTTCGATGAGCGATAGGACGACCAGCAGCGCCAGCACCGGCAGCATGGTCAGCGAGACCGCCGCGCCCAGCCCCAACTGGCCCAGGCCCAAGGCGTATTCATAGGAGAGCAGCCCAAAGACCATGGTTGCATCGCGCGGCCCGCCCCGCGTTAACAGGTAGGGCAGCTCAAAGTCGGCCAGCGTGCTGATGGTCGAGATGAGCACGACGATCACCACCACCGGGATAATGAGTGGGAAGGTCACGCGCCAGAAGCGTTGCCAGGCGCTGGCGCCGTCCATCTTGGCCGCTTCGATCAACTCTTCCGGCACGGTTTGGATGGCGGCCAGAAAGGTGATGGCGAAAAAGGGCACGCCGCGCCAGGTGTTGAGCAGGATCAGCGAGGTCATCGCCCAGGTCTCGTCCACCAGGAAGGGCAGGTTATTGGTGATGATCCCCCACCGTTTGAGCATGATGTTGATGATGCTGTTGGCCGGGTCGAGCATCCACCACCAGGTCAGCGTGCTGAAGACTGTTGGGATGATCCAGGGCAGCAAGATCAACGCCGTGACGATGCGCCGCCCGATGAAGGGCCGGTTGAGCAACTGCGCCAGCGCCAGCCCGCCGGCAAACTTCAGCGCCAACGCGCCCGCGGTATAGACCAGCGAGTTTTGCACTGCCGTCCAGAAGCGGGCCGTTGTCAAGAGTTTAGCGAAATTCTCCACCCCGACAAAGGTTGCGGGCGCGCCCAGACGTTTTTCCGACAGGCTCAGGATGATCGCGATGACGACCGGGTAGGCCAGCAGGAAGAGCAGGAACAGAAAGGCCGGGCTGACCATCAAATAGCCGAGTGGCCCATCCCGCTCGAACCAATGGCGGAGTGGCATACGCGCCGCACGGCGCTTGACTGGCGTTAGGGCCTGTGAGCTTTCCTGCACAATGGTTTTCTCCGGTTTTTCCGCCAACGATGGACCCAAGCGAGCGCGCTTTGCTCGTGCCTGGTCTAGGCTGAAGTGCGCGTGGGGCGATGAGCGGACGCCGGTGGGGAAATCTCCGTACAGCCGGCGCCCGCCCCACGGCTCACTGGGTTAACCGAGTTGGCTCTCGATATTGGCGATCTCGGTGAGCGCCGCTTGCAGCGCCTCCTCCGCATTGCCGCTGGAGCAGGCAGCCGAGAACATCTTGGGAATGATCACCTGTGTCTGCACGGCGGAAGCCAGCGCGTTGGGGAAGGGAAGCGCATAGCCGTAGAGGCGGCCCACCGGTCCCATGTCGCGCACCGCGGCGAGCTTCGGGTCTTCCGGCCAGATGGGTAGCTCGGCCAGGCCGGGCGTCGCCGCAATCAGGTAGCCCTGGCCCAGCTTGATGAAGTCGGGGTAATGCTCCAGGCTGAAGAAGTCGCTCATGAACTTTTGCGCCGCGTCCAGGTCTGCGCCTTGCGTGTGGTTGAGCAGGATCATCTCGGCGACGCCGGTATAGCCGTAGCGCCCGCCCGGCCCTTCGGGCGGAACCGCGTGGTTCATGGCTTGCGCCAGCTCGGGGTTGCTGTCCACCGCAGGCAGGTAAATGGTATTGACATTGTAGGTCATGGAAATCTGGCCCGCCAGGAACGCCTGGTTGTTGGTCGCCTCCTGATAGGAAGTGCTGGCCGGGTCGCAGGCGTCGTTGTAGAGCTGAATGGCGAAGTTGAGGGCGTCCAACGTCTCCTGTGAATCGAGCGCCAGGGAGCCATCCTCGTTCCACTCCTTGCCGCCGAAGGACCAGAGCAGGGCCAGGCAGGCGGCCGGGCCGTCGGCAGGCGACTGTTCAGACAAGGTCCAGCCATAGGGGCGGCCCTGCTCCTTGAGCTGGCGTCCCGCCTCCAGTGTCTCGTCCCAGGTGCTGGGGAAGCTGTCGTAGCCGATCTCCTGGAACCAGTCCTCGCGATAGTTGATCATGCGCGGGTGTTCGCCAAAGGGGATGGCATACCAGCGATTCTCGATTGTGCATTGGTAGGTGGTCGCCGGAGAAAATTCGCCTTGTTCTTCGATCAGCGCGTTGGCGATGTCGGTGACATCCACCACGGCATCCTGGATGGTCGTGGGGGAGAAGTCAATCTGGGCCAGGTTTGCTCCTTCGCCCGCCTCGATGGCGACTGCCAGCTTTTCGCGTGAGCCTTGCGAGTCCACATCAATGGTGAAATTGACATTGTTCTCGGCAGCCCAGGCCTTGGCGAAGCGGTCGAACTCCTCAACCAGCTCCGGGACAAACCAACTGCCGCTTAGGTAGTGGAGGTTGGCGGGCGCAGCCGCTGGGGCAGCCCCGCCCTG
>DATLZJ010000811.1:0-3859 GCA_035574055.1 Caldilineaceae bacterium | reverse complement strand
GAGCGGCCAGCAGGCAGGCGGTGAAACCACCCCGGCTGCCGCCAAGACCCAACTTGTTCTTTGGGACCAGTTTGGCGCCGATGCAACCGCCATGGACCAGATGGTCGCCGAGTTCAACGAGCAAAACACCGATATCGAGATTGTGCGCGAATCTCAGGCTACCGGCGCCATGCGCGATGTCATCCGCACGGCGCTAGACGCCGGCACCGGCCCGGATATCATGTACTACGACACCGGCCCCGGCTTTGCCGGCGTCCTGGCGCGGGCCGGCCTGCTGGCCCCGCTCGACCAAGCCTATTCGGATTACGGCTGGGATGAGCGTATCCTTGGCATCGCCCGTGAGCGCTGCACCTTCGATGGCGTCACCTATGGTATCGGCAATGAGTTGGAGTTCGTGGGGATGTTCTACAACCAGCGCATCTTTGATGAGCTAGGTCTCGCCGCGCCGGAGACCCACGACGACCTCATGGGCGTCATCGAAAACCTCAAGACCGCCGGACTGATCCCGGTCAGCTTTGGCAACCAGGACAAGTGGCCCGCCGGCCATACCTTCAGCGTCTTCAGCGGCAACATCGCCGGCAAAGAGAAGCTGGCCCAGGCCATCTCCGGCGAAACGCCGTGGAACGACGAGGACTTTGTGCAGGCCATCCAGATCCCCTTTGTGGACTGGGTGGCGGGCGGCGTCTACAACACCGATGTCAACGCCGTGACCTACGATGATTCCAACCTGCTCTTCTACAACGGCCAGGCGGCCATGCGGCTGACCGGCTCTTGGATGATTGAGAGCTTTACCGACCCGGAGTTCATGGCCGACCCGGTGAACTTCTTCTTCTATCCGCCGATCCGCAGCGATGTGCCCATTGCGCCGCCTGCTGGGTTAGGCTCCGGCTATTTTGTCGCCAAAGCCGCCGATTCGCCTGAGGGCGCCTTCCGCTTCCTGGATTTCCTCTTCAGCGAGGAACAGGCCGCCAACTGGCTGGAGGGCATGGCGAACATCCCGCCGCTGCGCCTCAACCCTGACGACTATAACATTTCGGACCTGTTGAAGTTCACCATCACGGCGCTCAACGAGTCCGGCGACGAGATGGGCTACAATATTGATGTGCTCACGCCCGACAACTTCAACACCATGATGTTCGACGGCTTCCAAGAGGTCATCGGCGGCCAGAAGTCGGCCCAGCAACAGGCTGACGACCTGGAGGCGGCCATGCAGCAGGCCAAGGAAGACGGCAAGGTCATGGATATTACCGGCTGATCCGCCGGGGTGACGCTGTTGGCAAGGGGAGGGGCCGGCCCCTCCCCTTACTCACCCTTGTCGAATGCCCAAAGCCGGTGCGTAAGGAAACCGCTATGTCTGTACAAGCCCTACCATCTAGAGCGCCCATGTCGGCGCGTGCGCGGCGCAAGGCGCTGGCCGGCTGGCTCTTCATCCTGCCTGCCCTGCTCCTCTATCTCTACTTTGTCGTCTACCCCTTCGTGGTCTCCATCTACTACAGCCTGACCGACTGGGACGGCGCACAGCCGGTGAAGCGCTTTGTCGGGCTTGGCAACTATCGAGACTTGCTGAGCGACCGGCTGATGTGGGAAGCCCTCTGGCACAATGCCATCTGGATCGCCATCGGCACCGCCGCGCCCATCCTCATCGGTCTGCTGTTAGGCGTCTTGTTGTGGACCGGAGCACGCGGGCGCGTTGTCTTCCGTACCGTCTATTTCCTACCCGTTGTGCTGGCCGAGGTAGTGGTCGCCATCGTCTGGAACTGGATCTATCACCCCCTCTTCGGCGCGCTCAACCAGGCCCTGCGCATGGTCGGGTTGGAGGGTTGGACGCGCGGCTGGCTAGGCGACCCCAGCACGGCGCTGCTGGCGCTGCTGGCGACCGCCATCTGGAGTTATTACGGCTTCTGTTTTGTGATCATCATGGCGGGCCTGCAAAATGTAGATGTTGACCTGGTGGAGGCCGCGACCATTGACGGGGCCAATGGTTGGCAGCGCTTTATCTATGTTATCGTGCCCCAACTGAGCCACGTGTTGACCATGATCACCGCCTATACGCTGATCGGCGGCTTCAATGTCTTTGGCATTGTCTTTGTCATGACCCAGGGCGGGCCGGGCACCGCCACCCAGGTGATCGCCACCTATACCTACCGGATGGCCTTCCAGCAGAGCGAGCTTGGCTATGGGGCTGCGCTCTCCATGGTCATGACCGTGCTTTCATTGGCGACTTCGTACATCTTTATCCGCCTACGTGAGCGGCAGGAGTAGCGCTATGAGTGTGACCGACACCAAGACCATGACGGCGGAGCAAAGGGTTGCCGGCAAGGTTTTGGTCCCTCGCCAGACCGAGCGGTCGTTCTATCCGACCCTGCTCAAATACCTGAGTCTCGTCGCGCGCTATACCGTGCTGATCCTCTTCGCGCTCATCTGTCTGATCCCCCTCTTCTGGGTGCTTTCATCGTCGCTCAAGACCACGCGCGAGATCGCGCTTAACCCGCTGGGCTTTCCTACCGCCTTTCGCTGGGAAAACTATGTAGAGGCATGGACAGTTGGGCGCTTTGGCAAGTATTTTGCCAACAGCGTGATCGTATCGGCGCCGATTGTCCTTGGCACGCTGCTGCTGGCGAGCCTGGCCGGTTATGGGCTGGCGCGCCTCAAATTCCGAGGGGCAACTGTTGTCTTCTACACCTTCTTGGTGGGCCTGATGGTGCCCTTCCAGTCGGTCATGATCCCGCTCTTCTACCTGCTCAAGGATATCGGCTTTCTGGGCACCTACTGGGCCATGATCGTGCCGAGCATTGCCCTGGGGCTGCCCTTCGGCATCTTTTTCATGCGCGCCTTCTTCTCCGGCCTTCCCCAAGAGCTGGCCGACGCCGCCGAGATTGACGGCTGCAATGAATGGGGCGTCTTTTGGCGCGTCATGCTGCCGCTGGCCGGCCCGGCCGTCTCGACGTTGTCCGTCCTCAGCTTTATGGGCGCGTGGAACTCTTTCTTGCTGCCCCTGATCTACATGCAGAAGGAGGAGCTGCGCCCGCTGGTCCTCGGCCTGATGTTCTTCCGCGACGCCTATACCCAGAACATCCCCTTGACCATGGCCGGTGCGACCATTGTCATGTTGCCCATCATCGTCGTCTACCTATTCTTCCAACGCAAGTTCATCCAGGGCCTCACCGCCGGGGCCTTGAAATAGACTTCCAAACGGCGCAATCTACCCATCTACTAGACTGCGAGGCACGTTTCTATGCCGCGACGACTGGCCTTTGTGGCCCCCTATCAGGCCGCCGTCCTTGAGTACGAGGAGGCGCCCTTACAGGCGCAGCAGGTGCGCGTCCAAACTGAGATCGCCTCGGGCAAGCACGGCACCACCATGGGCATGTTTGACGGGCGCACCTTCCAGGGCCAAGAGTTCGACCAAACCATGCGCGTCTTTGTCGAGGCCGAGTCCGGCGCCGCCCCACGTGTGCCCACCCCTGACCACCCCTGGAATACCGGCACAACCGGCGTCGGCACGGTGGTCGAGGTGGGGCCGGAGGTGACGCGCTGGCGAGTGGGCGACCGCGTCTTTGGCCTGATGGATGTACGCGAGACCAATATCTGCCGGGCCGACCGGCTGTGGGCGCTCGGCGCGATCGATCCACTGCTGGCGCTCTGTATCGAGCCGGCCTATGTGGCCTTTCACGCCGTGCGCGAGAGCCAGGTGCGCTTTGGCGACAGTGTGGTCGTGGTGGGATTAGGCGTCTTGGGGCTGCTGGCGGTGCGCATGGCAGTGCTGTCTGGCGCCGAAACGGTGATGGCGGTGGACATGCTGCCCCAGCGGCGGGAGCTGGCGCTGCAACTGGGCGCAGACGCCGCCTTGGACCCGCGC
>DATLZJ010000810.1:0-3487 GCA_035574055.1 Caldilineaceae bacterium | reverse complement strand
CCCGCCAGCCAGCAAGTCGCCGATTGGGAGACCGAGCCCCAGGTGATGACCCTGACCAAAGAACAGATCCCCTTGATGGACGGCGATGTGATCTTCTACATGGTCTCTAATTGGGGAGACACGGAAGGCAGCGCGATCCAGGAGGAATGGACCGGCCATCCGCTCTGGCAGACGTTGCAGGCGGTTCAGCACGGCGCGGTCCATCCGGTCAACGAAGAGCATTGGAACCTGGGAGGCGGCATTCAGGCCGCCAACCGCATGTTGGATGATCTCTATCACTTCTTTCTGCCGGATGAGCCGCTTACCGCGCCAGGCGCCGCGGGCTTCCCCGTCACCATCAGGCACAAATTCGGCAGCACCGAAATTGCAGAAGAGCCAACACGCGTGGTTACCCTGGGCTACAGCGAGCAGGACCCTGTTCTGGCGCTTGGCGTTGTGCCCGTGGCTGTGCGCGACTGGTTTGGCGACCAGCCCTATGCGGTCTGGCCGTGGGCGCAGGACGAGTTAGGCGACGCCACACCCGAAGTCCTGAGGATGCCCTTCGGCGAGCTGAACTTTGAGGCCATCGCCGCCTTGCAGCCGGACCTGATTATCGCGACCCACTCCGGCATCACCCAAGAGGAGTATGAAACCCTCTCCCAGATTGCGCCCGTCCTCGCCCAGCCGGCGGAATACCCGGACTTCGGCGTGCCCTGGCAGGAGCAAACCCGGCTGATCGGCCGCGCCTTGGGCCGCGAGCAACGCGCCAACGAGCTGGTTTCCGAGGTTGAGGCCCAGATCGCCGCCGCGCGCGCGGCACATCCTGAGTTCGAAGGCGCAACCGTGGCATGGGCCATGCCCGCAGATGGGACTGATCAGTTTTGGGTCGTCGGCCCCAACACGCCCCCGCTGCGCTTTCTGGCCGCGTTGGGCTTTCAATATCCGGCGGAGATTGCCGCGGTGGTGGGCAAGCTCGACTCGGCGCAGATCAGCAGCGAGCGGCTTGACCTGCTGGATACCGATCTCCTCATTTTGCGGGTGTCTTCGCCTGAAGAACGTGTTGCCATCGAGGGCAATGCTCTCTACCGGCAGTTGGCCGTCGCCCAAGAGGGCCGGACGATCTTCTTTGTAGGGAGCGATGATCCGACCTATGGGGCATTGAGCTTCAGCACGGTGTTAAGCCTCCCCTATGTCCTCGAAGAGTTGGTTCCGCAGCTTGCCGAGGCGCTGGGCCGCCGCTAACCATGATCCGTACACTCTCCGGCCCGACTGAAGCGGTCTGTTCCAGAGAATACTGTAACGTCGCAGCCCAGGCGCTTGGGCTGGACCCGGCCGGCCACGCCCGCTATTTCGAGGACGCGGTGGTGGTCGAGACGCCCCTGCCTTGGAAACGCACGATGTACGAGAGGGCAGGCGCGCTGCCCCAAGAGATGATCGATCTGCTGGCGCTGTGGCGGGCGCGCTATCAGGCGGGGCAGCCCTACAACCATTGCCCCCTGATGGTCGCCCCCGATCCTGCCTATTCGCAGCCAGGGCATCGCCGGATCATCTTCTTCTCTCGTCAACCCGGCCCGATCGCCCACTTTGACCGGGTGGAATATCTGGCGCCGGAGGACGAAGTCGGGCCGTTGGTCTGGGCGCTGTATGAGGCGCAGGCGGAGCTGGAGCGTTTTGAGCCGTACCGTGTGGCCGCCGCGCCTGCCGGGCGCCAGGCGCGTGATCTGTTGGTCTGCACCCACGGCTCGGTAGACGTGGCTTGCGGCAAGTTCGGCTATCCTCTTTACCGGCGGCTGCGCGACGAATACGCCAACGATAGTCTGCGTGTCTGGCGGGTGAGCCATTTCGGCGGGCATGTCTTCGCACCCACACTACTGGAGATGCCCACCGGCCACTTCTGGGCTTACGTGGGCGAGGCGCAGGCGGAACAGATCGCGCTGCGCTGCGGCGACGTGGCCGGTCTGCGCGGCCATTATCGCGGCTGGGCGGGCATGTTGGGCGGCTTTGCCCAGGCCGCCGAGTGCGCAACCTGGCAGCGCGAGGGCTGGGCGTGGTTCGACTATGCCAAAGCGTGCAGGGTGGCGGCGGCAGACACAGACGAAACGCACCCGCATTGGATGGAGCTAGAGATTGATTTCGTCAGGCCCGGCGGCACTCAGGGATGCTATGAAGTCCGCGTCGAGATCGGCGGGCAGGTCTACACCCGGCCCCACACAGGCCGGTCGGAAGCCTATACATATCCGCAATATGTGGTAACGCGGCTTGAGAGCAGTCTGCCGGCTACGGTACAGGAATAGGACAGGAATAGGAGTAGCCTTGCATGTTCGCTTATCGCTGTCGCTCATTATTTCATCGGTACCAGCTATTACACAGCAGCCACTATGCGACAATCGCGGCCACACTGATCCTGCTGGGGCTGTTGCTCACCGGCTGTATCGCCACTACACCGGTCGCGCCGGGAACTTCTGCAGAAACGGCTGCGCCTACAGCCCTTCCTGCCACGACCCAATCAGGCGCGGTGGTGATTGCACATGAAAGAGGCGAATTGACCTTCACCGATGTTCCCCAACGCATCATCGCCCTGGAATACTCCTATATGGATGCGCTCATCGCCCTGGATGTCGCGCCGGTTGGCTATGCGGATGACGGCGTGCCGGCTTATCTGCTAAACCATCTGCAAGGCACAGATGCGGTGGCGGTCGGCGCCCGCAATGAACCTAACCTAGAGTTGATCAGCCAGTTGCAGCCCGATCTGATCATCGCCGATGTGACACGCCACAGCGAGATCTATGATCATCTCAATGCCATTGCGCCGACCTTGATCTTTGATTCCTATCGCGGCTCCTATGACAACCAGATCGCCATCTTCGAGGCGTTGAGCCGCGTTCTTGACAAAGAGGAGCAGGCTGCTGCTGCGGTCCAGGCTGCTCGTGCTGCACTCGATGAAGCGCGCCGGGTGTCTGCCGCTCACGAACGCTCGATCATCGTAGGGGTGCTGGCGGCCAACGGCTTTTGGGTCCATACCACCGAAAGCTTTAAAGGTTCGCTGCTGGCGGCTCTACACCTGCCTACCACCGTTGAACCTCTGGAGGGCCAAACCCAATTTGTGATGGATTTGGAGGGTATCGCCGCGGTCAATCCGGCAGCGATTGTGGTGACCTGCGCGCCGGAAGACCGCGCATTGTGGGAAGAGTGGAGCAGCCAACCTGTCTGGCAACAGCTTGACGCGGTTCAAAACCATCAGGTGTATGTCTTTAACCGGGACTTGTGGAGCAAATCCCGCGGCATCTTGTCGCTGCATCTAGTGCTGCGTGATATGCATGAAAGCGGCCTGCTGGCCGGTGAACCCAGCCGTTCGACCACATGCCCTGACCCAGTTATCGAGTAGAGGATTGTTCAATGGATCGCCGGTTGTGCTTGTTGTTGCTCGTCTGTTTATGGTTAGCAGGCTGTGCTGTGCCGTCCAATCCGCCGGATGGGGGCGCGGTTGTGCCTGCTGCGCCCAAGGTCA
>DATLZJ010000809.1:0-11136 GCA_035574055.1 Caldilineaceae bacterium | reverse complement strand
GGGCATTGGCTCACCGCCAATGACCCGCTGAAGCAGTTGACCGAGCGCGCCGCCAATCCGGCGCTGGCCTATTATGGCGGCGCGGCCAACGGCGCACAGCCTGCGCCCAGCGATTCGGCCAGTTGGGCGCTGCTGCCCACTGCCGCCCAAGAGGAGCGCCTGCCGGCCATTGATGTGATCTTCCCGGTGCTGCACGGCCCCTACGGCGAAGATGGCGCCATTCAGGGACTGCTGGAGATGGCGAACCTGCCCTATGTCGGCTGCGGTGTGCTGGGCAGCGCGCTGGCGATGGACAAGGCCGTCGCCAAACGGCTCTTTGCCGCCGAGGGCCTGCCCCAGGCCAAGTATCATCTCATCCACCGCGCCGCCTGGCAGGCCAGCCCAGAGGCCGCCTACGTCGAGGTTGAGGCGCGGCTGGCCTATCCGCTCTTCGTCAAGCCGGCCAACCTGGGCAGCAGCGTCGGTGTGAGCAAGGCCCGCAACCGCCGCGAGCTGGCCGAGGCCGTGGCGCTGGCGGCGGCCTATGACCGCAAGATCGTGGTGGAGGAGGCCGTGCCCAACGCGCGCGAGATCGAGGTCAGTGTCTTGGGCAATGATGATCCCATCGCCAGCGTTCCCGGCGAGATCATCCCCGGCCATGAGTTCTATGACTATGCCGCCAAATACCTGGACGACTCCAGCCAGTTGCTCATTCCGGCGGCGTTGAACGAGGAGCAGACCGCGCTGGTGCGCGAGATGGCGGTGCGCGCCTTCAAGGCCGTGGATGGCGCCGGCTTGGCGCGCGTGGACTTTCTTATGGACGGCGTGCAGGGCAAGCTCTATCTGAACGAGATCAACACCATGCCCGGCTTCACCCGCATCAGCATGTATCCGAAGCTGTGGGAAGCCAGCGGCATCAGCTATCCAGAGTTGGTGGACCGCCTGGTTCAGTTGGCGCTGGAGCGTTACCAGGATCGCCAGCAGAACCGCACCACTCGTTAGCAATGGGCAAACGATATGACGACAAGACCAGGGCAGTACGTCACCACGTCCCCGTATCCCCCGCGTAGCCGCCGGCGTCGCCAGGGGACGCTCTCGCTTCACCCCTATCGCCAGGCGCGGCGCAAACGGACCCTCACCCGCCAGATGCGCCGGCTGGAGGTGGCGCTCTCCGCCGTGCCCACCCGTCTGCACCTGGACCGGGCGCTTCAGGCGGCTGCGGTGGTGCAAGGCTCCGGTTGGCATCCCAGCAAGCTCTTGAGCGCGCTGCTGCTGGCCGCGGCCCTGGCGACCTTGGGGATGCTCCACACCCAGGATGCCTGGTTTGTCTATGCCGAAGATGTCCATTTCGAGCATGTGAAGCTGCTGCGCGCCGATGCACTCTATGCGGCCAGCGAGGTGGAGGGGTGGAACATCTTCTGGCTCCAGCCCCAAGAGGTCCGCCGCCGGTTACTGGCTCACCCCTGGATTGAGGATGCGCGCGTGTTGCTCAAGCTGCCCGGCTCGGTCACGGTTCAGATTCAGGAGGCCAAACCGGTCGCCGTCTGGATCACCAACGCCGGCAACTACTGGTTGGCAGCCGACGGCGCCGCCCTGCCCATGCAGGCTGAGATGGACTCGGTCTTGCCCCAGATCGTAGATACCCTGCAAGAGGCGCGGCGCTGGACTGCCGATGGGACCCTCGCCATAGACCCGCAAGTGCTCTCCAGCGCGCTGGCCCTCGTCCAGGCTGTGCCGGAGCTAGAGGGCAAAGTCCGTTACAATCGCATGATAGGTTTGAATTTTCCTTTGCCAAAATCCGCAGTTTGGGTATACTGGGGAGACGGATTCCACATGGAAGAAAAGCTGGAGAAGCTGGCGATCGCGCGCGATCTGCTGCGCACCAGCGATGAGCCAGCCCAGATCGTGGACATTCGTTTTGTGGACCGGCCCTATCTGCGTTGAGTCCATGCGCTCATTCTCCGATTTGGCGCACCCCAAGTTTGCTTAACCTGGACATACATCTGTCATGGAAGAATTTATCTCCGCCATAGATATCGGCACCACCAAAATCTGTGCGCTGACGGCGGGCGTCACCCACGATAGCTTGGGCAATTTGGCCCTTCGCATCCTGGGCGAAGGCCAGGCGCCCAGCCGGGGGATCCGCCGCGGCGTCGTCGTCAACGTCAGCGAGGCCATTGCCTGCATCAGCGAGGCCGTGGAACGATGCGAACAGGATGCCGGCCAGACCATTGTCAGCGCCTATGTGGGCATCGCCGGCAGCCACATCAGCACCCTGAACAGCCGGGGCGTCAGCCCGGTGGATGCCCGCCACGGCGTCACCAGCCATGATATGCAGCGCGCGCTGGAGGGGGCGCGCGCCGTCGCCCTCCCCCAAAACCAGGAGGTCATTCACACCATCGCCCGCCACTGGACGGTGGACGGCCAGAGCAATGTCCAGCATCCTCTCGGCATGAGCGCCTACCGGTTGGAGGTAGACGCCCACATCGTCACCGGCAGCAGCACCGCGATCAGCAACATGGCCCAGTGTGTGCGCGCCCATGACATCGAGATTGATGAGCTGGTGCTGGAGCCGCTAGCCGCCAACGAGGCCGTGCTGCGCCCGGAAGAGCGCCGCATGGGCGTGGCTGTGGTGGACATGGGCGGCGGCACGACCGATATCGCCATCTTCCTCGATGACGGCCTCTGCCACACCGTCATCCTCGACATGGGCGGCAACCACTTCACCAACGACATCGCCGTTGGGCTGCGCGCGCCCTTTGAGACGGCGGAGGAGCTAAAGCTCCGCTATGGCAGCGTCATGCCGGAAAGCGTGCCCGACGATGACAAGGTATGGGCCTCGGTCTTTGGCGAAAAGGCCGAGCGTAGCTTTAGCCGGCGCTTCATCTGTGAAATCCTGGAGGAGCGAGCCGCCGAGATGTTTGAGATCATCGGCGACAAGCTGGACGAAAGCGGCTATTTCGATAAGCTGCCTGCCGGCGTCGTGCTGACCGGCGGCTCCAGCCAACTGCCCGGCCTCACCGAGCTAGGGCGCAGCATCCTTGGAATGCCGGTGCGGGTGGGCGCGCCGTCCAACCGCTTGCCGCTCACCGGGTTGAGCCGCAACCTACAAAACCCGGCCTATGCCACCAGCATCGGCTTGCTGCTTTGGGGGCTGCACGAGGATGCGCGCAAGATTCGCCGCCAATATCCCAGCGAGCCGGGTCAAAATGGCTGGGTAGGCCAGGCCATGCGCTGGCTGAAAAACTTGTTGCCAGGATAACGCCATTGCAGCTATAATCGTAGCCATTCGTCGTTGCCTACCTCACAGCCGACCCGCTTGTCCCCTGTTTTTGTTCCGGTCATTTTGTTCCGGCTTTTTCTGTCCGGACTTACTGGTCCGGACTTATTGCGGCGTCACATTGGTTTGTAGTGGTTCGTTGGCATAGGTATCTCAGATTGCGCTTGAGCGCACACCTTCCCTGGGCGCACATTCCCAGACAGCCAGCAGGATGATGGGCAGTCCGGCCTGACCCGCGAACATGCGGCAGCGCCGGCCATTTCGGTATCGGTTGACCGTCGCCACGTCCAGTTCATCAGGCGTTATCTTCCCGATCTTGTTGAGGCGTGGCGCCGGCACAATGCAAAGGATAGGGTGGTTATGGACTCGTTTGGACAGGAAGTGGGGCAAGAGCCAGACAAGGAGCAGAAGATGGCGCGCAACAACAGTCAGCCGCAGTTTGTGGAGAATTTTGCCAAGATCAAAGTCGTCGGCGTCGGCGGCGGCGGGCAGAACGCGGTCAACCGTATGATCGAGGAAGGCATTCAGGGCGTAGAGTTCATCGCCGTCAACACCGACGCCCAGGCCCTGATGCTCTCCAATGCGCCGGTGCGGCTACGGGTCGGCGACAAGCTGACCAAAGGGCTTGGCTCCGGCGGCAATCCGGAGATCGGCCAGCGGGCCGCCGAAGAAAGCCGGGAGGAGATCCGCGAGGTCTTGGAGGGCGCAGACATGGTCTTTGTCACCGCCGGCATGGGCGGCGGCACCGGCTCCGGCGCCTCGCCCATCATCGCCGGCATCGCGCGCGAGCTAGGCGCGCTGACCATCGGCGTGGTCACCAAACCCTTCACCTTTGAAGGCGCGCAGCGCCGCCGCTCGGCCGAATCGGCCCTGGACCAGCTTCGCAAGAATGTGGATACCTTGATCGCCATCCCCAACGATCGGCTGTTGCATATCGTTGACAAGAAGGCGGCGATCAACCAGGCCTTCCGCACCGCCGACGACGTGCTGCGCCAGGGCATCCAGGGCATCAGCGAGCTAATTACCATCCCCGGTTTGATCAACCTGGACTTCGCCGACGTGCGCTCGGTGATGATCGAGGGCGGCTCGGCGCTGATGGCGATCGGCAAAGGCACCGGCGAGAGCGGCGCCAAGGATGCTGCGCAGCAGGCCATCCACAGCGCATTGCTGGATGTCTCCATTGACGGCGCTCGCTCGATTCTCTTCAACATCAAGGGCGGCAACGACATGAGCCTCTTTGCCGTCAACGAGGCAGCCGAGGTCATCCGCGCCAGCGCCCACCCGGAATGCAATATCATCTTTGGCGCCGTGATCGATCCAAATATGAAGGATGAGATCCACCTGACGGTCATTGCCACCGGCTTTGACCGGGTGGAGCCGGAGGATACCCTGACCTTCGGGCAGCGCAGCTACGACACCCGCCCAGGCCAGCCCCGCCAGGAACCGCAGCGCCCACCGGCCTCCTCCGATTACAAGGTGCGGACCTTCGAGCGCGAGGATTTGGACATTCCCTCCTTCCTGCGCCGCTCCCGCTCCAACGGCCGGTAATCCTGCCGGCAACCAACCAGAACCCTGCGCGGGCCGGGCGCCATCCGGTCCTGCTCCTACCGTTGCCACTGGGCATGGCGGCTCGTCAAGCGAGCCGCCATGCCCGTTCCCCTTTTTTGCCTCGCTGCTTTTGCTCCGCTTGCTTCCCTCCTGCCGGGCAGTCTGCTTGTCTGCAACTTCGCGCTCATACCAGCGCCGGCTGCGCAGTTGCAGCGGCGATGGTCGTTGGCAACAAATCTTCCCACCTTAAAATTTTGCGTCTCGCCCCCAAAATCGCCCGCTTCCTGGGGCAGAACACCTGTTTGGCATTTGCAGCGCGTTGTGAGCTATGCTATACTGCCAGCCACAACATCCCATATATAGTGTTTTACTTTGACAATAACACAAGATGTGGCACGGATCGGAGTTATGGGTAGGATAAGACGATGCGCTGTCCCCATTGTGGCAGTTCCGACAACAAGGTGATTGACACCCGCGAAGCAGGAGACGGGATCCGGCGGCGGCGGCGCTGTGAGAGCTGCGGCCAGCGTTTCACTACCTACGAGCATGTGGCCGCCAGTTTGCTGGTGATCAAGAGCGATGGCCGCCGGGAGCCATATGACCGCCAGAAGCTGATGGCCGGGATTCAGATCGCCGCGACCAAACGGCCCATCAGCCATGACGCCATCGAGCATATTGTGGTGCAGATCGAGGACGAGTTACAGAGCCAAGGCCGCGCCGAGGTGCCCAGCAGCGTGATCGGCAACCTGGTGCTCGACCATCTTGCCCAGTTGGACCAGGTGGCTTACATCCGCTTTGCCAGCGTCTACCTGGAGATGAACGACCTCAACGAGATTCGCGCCGAGATTGACCGCCTCATGGGACGCTAGCGGCGCTATCTCCTGGTTCAGCGGGGCTTGTGGCCCCACGACCGAGCCGCCTGGCAGAGATTTCACCGGCGACTGCACGGCTCTATTCACTGCACGGCTCTTTGCTAGATTCCAGGCTGGCTCCATTGTTCCAATTGTACCGCGCGCTCTATCTAATCCGCCGTCACGGGCAAGTGCTTTTCACGTCGTAACAGGTACTCCATTCTGTCTTCTCGCTCTTCACGGTATGGTGGGAGGGCTTCAGCCCATTACCCGCTTGCGTTTGGACAGCCACCGCTCGCGGCTTCTATTGCCCAAAGCTATTATGTCGCTTAGGAGGAATGCTCATGCCAACAGATGCCACCCTTACGACAGACGCCATCCCCAGGAACAAGCACGGCGCCTCGACGGTGATCGAGACTGTGGCCGGCCAGCGTGTGCCCCTGATCCCGCCCGACTATGTAGATGAGAGCCGGATCAGCCTGACCGAGAACAGCCGCAAGGTGCTGGAGCGGCGCTACCTGCGCCGCGACCTGGATGGGGCGCTGCTGGAGACGCCGGGGGGGATGTTTTACCGGGTGGCCTATCACATCGCCCAGGTGGAGAAACAACATGGGCTGGACCCGGAGGAGGCGACCGAGGCCTTCTACAAGCTCATGTCAGAGTATCGCTTCTTCCCCAACAGCCCCACCTTCACCGGCGCAGGTACGCCATTGGGCCAACTCGCCGCCTGTTTTGTCCTGCCCATCGAGGACGACATGGGCAAGCGCAGCGACGGCATCTTCAGCACCCTGCGCGTCGCCGCGCTGATCCAGCAGACGGGCGGCGGCAACGGCTTCTCCTTCAGCCGGCTGCGCCCCAAAGGTGATGTCGTCCACACCTCCGCCGGCCGCGCCACCGGCCCCGTCGGCTTTTTGCGCGTCTACGACCAAGCCTTCGGTGAGATCGCACAAGGCGGCACACGTCGTGGAGCGAATATGGGGGTATTGCGCGTCGACCATCCGGACATCGAGGAGTTTATCGAGTGCAAGGCCAAGGAAGGGGCCATCGCCAACTTCAACATCTCGGTTGCCATCACCGATGAATTCATGCAGGCGGTCAAGGACGATGCAGACTTTGCGCTGCGCAACCCGCGCAACGGCGAGGTCAGCAAGGTGGTGCGGGCGCGTGACCTCTTTGCCAAGATCATCAAATATGCCCACCACAACGGCGAGCCGGGCGCGCTCTTCATTGACGCCGCCAACCGCAGCAACCCTGTGCCGCACCTGTACGCGCTGGAAGCCACCAACCCATGCGTCACGGGCGATACCTTGGTGGCGACGCCGCAGGGCTGGCGGCGAGCCGACTCCATCCAGGTAGGCGATGAAATCTGCACTGTGTTGGGTACCGGGCGTGTTGCCGAGGTGGAGGTCAATCCTCAGATACAAGTCTATGATGTCTATCTGTCTGATGGCGGCATTGTGCGCGCCACGGCGGCGCATCAGTTCCATGTCCGTGACTCGCGCACAAAATTCTACGAGTCCCGCCGGCTCGACCAGATCAAGCCTGGCGACTGGGTCAGAGTATACCCAGGGACGGTCCCCAATAATTCTGTAACGCCAACAGCGGCGAATCTGACAGACCAGGAATATGGTTTCCTGGTGGGCTTGCTGGTTGGGGACGGCTGCTATACGCCCCAGGGCCTGGCTAAGAACGTGGTGCGGGTCAGCAGCCATGCCTACGATGCCCAATGGAATGAAATCATCGAGGCAAGCTTCGCCAAGATCGGCGCCACCGCCGTCAGGAGCTATGTCAATCCAGGCAGCCATTCAATGATGCTGGACCCGAAGCCGGGTCATGTCGTCGCGGCATGGGTGCGGTCACTGCCCCTGGAGCCGGCCCGCAGTTATGAGAAGCGCCTGCCTGAAGCGTATATCAACAGCAACCGGGAATTCCTGGTGGGTTTGCTGGATGGGCTCTTCTCCACCGATGGGAGCGTTGATCTACAGAGCAATCATCCGGTGCTTCGCTTCCACACTGCCAGCCTGGAGTTGGCGCGCCAGGTCCGCCGCATCCTGTTGATGTTCGGCATCCACGCCCGCATCGCGACATCGGAGCGCAAACGCCACGACATCAACGGTCGCTTCATACGCAATGACCGGCCCAAGCACGATGTGGTGATCTCTGGTGCAAGCCTGGGCCGCTTTTTCGAGCAGATTCGCCTCTCCCACCCTAACAAGCAGATGCGGCTCGAAGAGGCGGCGCTCCGCTCTAACTTCACCGGCGGCAACTGGGCGGCCAAGGTGCTCAAGATCGAGCCGGCAGGTCTTGCAACCGTCTATGACTTGTATGAGCCGCGCAGCGACACCTGGATTACCGAAGGTTATGTCTCACGCGGATGCGGGGAACAGTGGCTCGGCCCATACGAAAACTGTTGCCTCGGCTCCATCAACCTGGGCGTCCATGTCACCACCGATGCCAACGGCAAGCCCGTCGTGGACTGGGACCTGCTGCGCCGCTCGGTCTACGAGAGCACCCACTTCCTAGACAACGTGGTCAGCGCCAATGCCTATGTGCCGGCGGTGCCTGAAGTGGCCGAGGCCGCCTACCGGGCGCGGCGCATCGGGCTGGGCATCATGGGGCTAGGCGATATGATGTACAAACTGGGCATTCGCTATGGCAGCGAAGAGGGCCAGGAGTTCGCCGGCCAGATCATGGAGTTCGTGCGCTACCACTGCATGGAGAAGAGCATCGAGCTGGCCGCCCAGCGCGGTCCCTTCCTGGCCTACGAGGGCAGCATCTATGACCCCAAACGGCCCGGAGGAATGCAGTGGCAGCCGCCCACCCCGCTCTTCCCCTTCCGCCGTGACTGGGGCCGGCCCGCGCTGGACTGGAGCCGGATCGTGCAGGGCATCCACGACCACGGCATCCGCAACGCCGCCCAGACCACCGTCGCGCCCACCGGCACCATCGCCACCGTCTGCGGCTGCGAAGGCTACGGCTGCGAGCCGGTCTTTGCCCTGGGCTATATCCGCCACTTCAAGGATGGCGACCGGGACGTGGAGCTGGTCTATACCAGCCCGCTCTTCGAGCAGGCGCTCAACTCGACTTCGCTCGGTGAGGCGCGCAAAAACGAGATCAAGCAGCATGTGGCGACGGTGGGAAGCTGCCAGGACGTGGACGACCTGCCCGACGCCATCCGCCACACCTTCGTGGTCAGCAGCGACATCACCGCCGAAGAGCATGTGCGGATGCAGGCGGCGATCCAAGCGTTTGTGGACAACAGCATCAGCAAATGTGTCACCGGCGACACACTGCTGCTCACAGCCGGTGGATTGACGCCGATACGCGAGCTGTCGGACCTGCGTCTGCCCGATCAGTTTGCGCCGCTTGAGCTGGATATCATCAGCCCTGCCGGTCGGGAGACGGCGCGCCAGTTCTACTATGGCGGCTATCGGGAGACCATTAAGGTCACCCTCAACTATGGGTTCGCGATCGAGGGAACCGGCAACCACCGCATCCATGTGCTGGCTGAGGACGGCTCGATACAATTCCGCCGGCTGGACGAGTTGAAGCTGAATGATACGGTTGTCCTCTATGGCAATCAGCAGCAATTCGGCCCGGCAGGACAACCGCTGCCGCGCTACAGCGGCGCGTGCCAGACCAACAGCAAGGCCATCACCTTCCCCAGCGCCATGAGCGAAGCGCTGGCCTTCTTCCTGGGTTGTGTGACGGCAGCAGGGACCATTACGGGAAATGGCCTCTCCATCACCAACCATGATGTGGCCTTGCTGGAAGAGCTAAACGCCAGCAGCGCGCGCCTCTTCGGGTTGCGGGGTACGATTGTCGCCGATAAACGCAACCAGGTTCATTCCTTGCAGATCAACTCGCGTCCCTTGCGCAACTGGCTGCTGGCCGATCTCGGTCTTGAGGCAGGCGCCGAGAACAAGGTCGTGCCACTCGCTATCCTACGGGCCTCCAAGGGGGAAGTTGCCGCCTTCCTGCGCGGTCTGCTGCTCGATGGCTATATGACCCTGGACGGCAGGCTGTTCGGCATCACCCTGGCGAGCGCCAGGCTGATTCGCCAGCTCCAGATCATGCTTTTGAATATGGGGGTGGTCGCGACGGCGCGCCAGGTTACGGAGCGCGCCTGGAACCTTGCCGTACAGGGGGCGGAGTTGGAAGCGTTGGCCGGCCAGATCAGCTTTGTCGAGGTGTGGAAGAATGAGCGGCTGGCGCGACGCAATGTTGGCCGCGTCAAGAGCCTGCGTAATTACAGCCGGCTGCTGCCGGTGGGCATGACGCAGGCGCTCCGGGCCATGCAGGCGCAATCCGGCCAGAGTTTGCGTAGCGTCTATCAGCCGCTGGAGGGCGTACAGGAGCGGGAATACCAGCGGGTTCGGGTGAATCTGCTGGCGGGACACCGGCTACAACGGCCCGACGCTCTCCGCCTGTACCGGCGCTTGAGCCAGGATACAGCCCATCCGGTCGCCGACACATTCTTTGGTCACGACAGCGCGCAGAAGCTTTATGTCAGTGTCCAAGGCTTAGAGACCGGATATGCCGAGGTCTTTGACATCCATGTGCCTGGGTCCCACAGCTTCATCGGCAACGGGCTTGGCAACCACAACACCTGTAACTTCCCGGAGGATGCGACTGAAGACGATGTCGCCAAAGCCTATATGCTGGCTTGGGAGCTAGGCTGCAAGGGGTTGACTGTCTACGTCACCGGCACCCGCCAGGAGGTGGTGCTGGAGACCAAGGCAACCAAGGAGAAGAAGGGCGAGGGGAGCGGGACGGCCGTCGTCGCAGCCCAGGGCAGTGAGACCCCCTACACCAACGGCGCCTCTTCGACCCCTGCCGTCGTAGATGTCAAGCCCATCGCCACCAAGCGGCCTCGCCCTGCGATCCTCAACGGCTCGACCTATCGCAAGGAGACGCCGCTGGGGACTGCCTACATCACGGTCAACAGCGACGACCGGGGAGAGCCGTTTGAGATCTTCCTCAACGTGGGCAAGGCAGGCAGCGAGGTCAGCGCGGTGAGCGAGGCAATAGGGCGGCTGATCAGCCTGGTGCTGCGGATGCCGGGGGCGTTGCCGCCCACCGAGCGGCTGCGCTGGATCATGGACGAGATGGCGGGCATCGGCGGCGGGCGGCCCTTGGGCTTTGGCGCCAATCGGGTGCGCAGCCTGCCCGACGGCATCGCCCAGGTGCTGGCCGACCACCTGAGCGGGCTACCCCCGGTGCGCGACGAGCAGCCTGCCGAGCAACTGGCGCTGCCCATCGCCCAACGCCCCATTGGCGACATCTGCCCCGAATGTGGCGAAGCCGCCTTTCTCAACGTCGAAGGCTGCCGCAAATGCGCCGTGTGCGGGTATAGTGAATGCTGAGTGAGGTAGCTCTTAGGCCAACTTTGCGCCAATTGCAACGAGGATAGCCCCACAGGACAAGACGAGCGCGACATGCGCTCGTCTTGTCCCAAGATTCGCAGGTCACTTCCGC
>DATLZJ010000808.1:0-3120 GCA_035574055.1 Caldilineaceae bacterium | reverse complement strand
GAGTTGAAGGCGGTCATGCACAACGTCATCATCAGTGGCGCCACTCTATAGCCGCCGTTCTGCGGCGCGGAGGGTTTTGAAAACGGCTCGCCGTTCAGATGGCGAGCCGTTTTCGAGGAAAGAAGAAGGAAACGCGAGAGGGTCTGCCCAGACTAGGAGAGGGAATGTGACGCGATAGGCTCCCCAGGTGAATCGCCGTCACGATTCTCATCCTAGATGGGGCGGATTAAGTGTGTGCTAATACCGGGTTAAGGATCGCGCCCGGCAGCCGTCCATGCCGGTCATCGAATCTCAGCGGGCATTTCCACCAGGAGGCGCGCCGCCTCATCGGCCGCTTCTGCATCTACCATCACATTGTAGCGGTCGGCCTGGATGCCGCTCACCGAGCTGAAATCTCGTCGCCCGCCTGAAGCGCCATAGGCGATCAGCCCGATCAACGCGCCCACGATGGCGCCGAAGATGAGGCCGTAGAGCGCCAGGGTCAGCGCCGAGACTAGCGGCTGGATAAAGCTGAACAGGCCGAAGATGAAGCCGAACAGCACACCGGTCACCGCGCCGGCGATGGCTCCATTGAGAAGCGCCGAACCCCAGGTAGTCCGGCCCGTGACCTGCTCGACAAAGCGCAGCCCTTCCGCCACAATGCGCACTCGGTTCACGGGAAATCGCCGGTCGGAGAGGAAGTCTACCGCCTGCTGTGCCTCGCGATAGGTTCCATAGGTCGCTACGACCCGTTGCGCCGCCGTTTCCGTAACGTCCGGCACGCCAATGCGCTCGTTGAGTGCGT
The DNA here is from genome assembly GCA_035574055.1 of Caldilineaceae bacterium. Taxonomy (GTDB): domain Bacteria; phylum Chloroflexota; class Anaerolineae; order Caldilineales; family Caldilineaceae; genus QEUY01. The sequence continues at coordinate 2,336 of DATLZJ010000808.1, read as the reverse complement.
TGCTCATGATTTATCTCCTCGTTCGCTATCATGCTTGGATCAATCCTATGGACATGATCCAAGAGCCGGTATTCTGGATCGGCAAGCGCCGCTTGGGCCGGCTCGCCTGAACAGGCGCGACCACGCTCGTGCACCATCGCTGTGGCGCAGCGCGGCGGGTAGCGCGTTTTCACCCTAACGCGGAGAACCCTTGCAGGCTATATATAGGGTGACAGTTGGAGGGTACGAAAGAAGGTACCTTGTGGGGGCGATGAACGTGGGGCGGTTAGTGGCTTAAGGGCGAGAAGCCGCTGCCCAGCACCACCTGTGTGATCCCGACAGAGACAAATGCGTCGGGATCAATCTCGCCGACGATGCGTCTCAGGTCGTTGACCTGGGGCCGGTAGATGGTACACATCACCACGCTGCGCGGCTCGCCGGTGTAACCGCCGGTGGCGTCCCAATAGCTGACGCCGCGCTCCAGCCGGTCCATCAGCGCCGCCACCATTGCCTCGCGCCGGGTGGTGATGATGATGGCCGTGCGCGCCCGGCTTGGCCCCTCCAGGGCAAAGTCTGCGGCCAGCCCGCTCAACAGCAGGGTCAGCATGGCGTAGAGGGCCAGCTCCCAGCCGAAGACGACGCCCGCGGTGATGACGATGGCGCCGTCTACCCAAAGGTAGACCTGGCTCAGAGGGATGCCGGTGCGAAGCTGGATGATGCGGCCCAAAATGGCCGTGCCGCCCATTGTCGCGCCCGCGGCATAGATCAGACCCGCGCCAATGCCGCCGACGAGGCCGGCGTAGATGGCGCTGAGGAGGACATCTCCCGTGATTGGTCCTGGGCCGATATAGCGCGGCAGAAAGTAGGTGAGCGCCTCGGTCGCTGCTGAAAAGAGAACCACGGCAATGATGGTTCCGGCCAAGAAGCGCCAGCCGCCCAGGGCAAAGAAGCCGATGATGAGCAGGGGGATGTTGAAGAGCAGATAAAACGTCCCGACCGGGAAGCCGGTGAAGTAGTTGACGATGATGCCGATGCCGCTAATGCCGCCGGCAGCAATGTCGTGGGGCACTTGAAAAATGGCGTAGCCCACCGCTGCGGCAAGGACGCCGGCAACCAGCACCACCAGCCGCCGGACTTCTTGCCAAACGACCCTGAGCCATGCGCGTTGCGGCCTGCGGCCTGCCGCCATTGTTTCCTCCTGGCGCGCCGGTGCGCCACAATTAGAATCCTTGCCTGCTGTGGCGCACCGGAGAAATCGCCCTGTGTCTAACTGCGATAGTCGCCGTTGATGCTCACATAGTCGTGGCTCAGGTCACAGGTCCAGACGGTCGCCTCTCCCTGGCCCAATCCCAAGTCCACACGCACGTCAATCTCCGGCTGGGCAAAGCGCGCCGCGGCATCGGCCTCGGCATAGTCCAGTGGCATCCCCCGCGCCACCAGTTGCAGCTCCGGCATCCGGTCGCCGGCCACAGGCCCGCCGGACACGTAGAGCGAGCAGCGCGCCGGTTCTACCTGGATGCCCGCCCGGCCTACCGCTGCCAGGATGCGCCCCCAGTTGGCGTCGCTGCCGAAGAAGGCGGTCTTGACCAGCGGGCTGGTGGCAATGGTATTGGCCGCGCGGTGAGCCTCGGCATCCGAGGCTGCGCCATGCACGCGGATGGTGACAAACTTGGTTACACCCTCGCCGTCGCGCACGATGGCTTGGGACAGCTCCGTGCAAATGGCGGTGAGGGCAGCCAGGAACGCGTCGTAATCGGGGCCGGTAGCGGCGATCTCCGGGTTGCCCGCCAGGCCATTCGCCAGCAGCAGAACCGTATCATTGGTGCTGGTGTCGCCATCAATGCTGATGCGGTTGAAGCTGCGGTCCACAGCGGCGCTGAGCGCCTGCTGGAGCAGGGGTTGGGCAATGGCGACATCGGTGGCGATCACGCTGAGCATGGTCGCCATATCGGGATGGATCATGCCTGCGCCCTTGGCAATGCCGGTCAGCCGCACCTCATATCCGGCGACAGTGGCGGTGCGGGTCGCGAGCTTGGGACGGGTGTCGGTGGTCATAATGGCCTGGGCGGCGGCCGGCCAGCCATCGGGGCGAAGGGATTGGACAAGCCTGGGCGCGGCGGCGGCGATCTTCTCGACCGGAAGCTGGACGCCGATCACGCCCGTGCTCATGACAAAGATGGAGTTGTCTTCTGCGCCTAGCTCCCGCTCGATGGCCTCGGCCATCAGCCGGGCATTGGCGTCGCCCTGGACGCCGGTGCAGGCATTGGCGCAGCCGCTGTTGATGACCACGCCGTGCGCCGCCTCCGGATTCAGCGCCAGCAGCCGGCGGTCGTAGAGCACCGGCGCGGCGGGAAAGG
>DATLZJ010000807.1:0-16213 GCA_035574055.1 Caldilineaceae bacterium | reverse complement strand
CATGCGGGTGAAGTGGATGCCCCGCAGCGCCGCCGGGTCAATGCCCGGCACGTTGACATTGAGCAAGGTTTGGGGCGGCAGCCCGTGGGCCAGCACTTGGGCGGCCAGCTCGGCGACAAGCTCGGCAGTGCGCTCGTAGATGGCTTTCAGGTCAGCGCCACTCTCGCCCGGCGCAACGGTGCTGACCGCAATGCCGGGCATTCCCTTGATGGCGGCCTCCATGGCGCAGGCCACCGTCCCACTATAAGTTATGTCAATGCCCAGGTTATAACCGGCGTTGATACCGCTGACCACCAGGTCAGGGATCACATCCAACACCCCAGCTGCAGCCAGCGCCACGCAGTCGGTGGGGCTGCCGCTACAGCTATGGGCCTCGCTGCCGTCGGCCAGAATGGCGGGGTGAACGCGCAGCGGCTTATGCATGGTCTTGGCGTGGCTGGAGGCGCTCCAGTTGCGCTCCGGCGCCAACACCACCACCTGGGCGATCCGGCTCAGCCCCTGCTTCAAGGCCAGCAAGCCTGGGCTGTGGACGCCATCGTCATTGGTGACAAGGATGATAGACATGGTTCACGCGCCTTCTACACGCCCTGTTGCCGGCGCATCAGTCGGCGTTCGCCTTCTTATGGCGCACATAAACGCGCACCTCTTCACTCATGGTGCTGTTGCCGGCCCGGTCCACCACCCGCACCTTGATCACATGGCTCTCGAAGTAGACGCCCGCGGCGGTGCGGATCGCCATAAAACCGTCGCCAAAAAGACGGGCGCGGCCCGGCTGCACGTCGGGATCGTCACTGGGGAAGCCCAGCCAGTTCTGTGTATCCGCCGCCTCGATCTCGGCAATATCGCGCATGGTGATCTTCCAGCGTTCGTTGAAGGGCGCGACGGTGCTGGTGGCAAAGAGATTGTTGTCAATATAGAACTCGACCTTATCCACTGCCCAAGTATCGTTGGGCAGCACGTTGACATTGATCTGCTCGTCGTCCTCCATGACATAGAGCTGGTCGGGCTTCGGCTCGCTGATGACCGCGGTCGGCGGCGTGTTGTCAACCGTCACCGGCGTAGTCCAGACCTTCGGCCCCTCCGGACGGTTGACCGTCAGGCGCAGGGTGTACAACCCCTCCGCCAGTCCGGTGGTGTCAAAGACGCCCAGGGGACCGTTGACAACCTCGTTGGTCTGCTCGCCGCCGATGGGAATCCACTCGCCCGGCTCCAAACCGGCCCCGTACTCTAGGCGATAGGGGCCGCCGCGGGCGTTGCCCTTGATCTCGAAGGCGCCGCCGATATAGCCGTTGATGCCCGGCTCAATGATGGCTGCATCGGGGTCGAAGTCCTCCAGGCTGACCGTCGCCTGCTCGACCGGCGGTTGTGGAATGCCGTTCTCTCGCACCCAGTCCGCCGCCTCTTGGGGCAGAATCTGGTAGACGCGCGTCTCCTTGCGCTCCGGCGGAGTCAGCGGCGAGGCCAGTTGTCCCGTCTCCTTGTCAATCTCAAAGGCTTGCCAGATGTTGTCGGCAATGGTCGGCTCGGTGCCTGCTACAAAGATTTCGGACCGCTGGCTGGAGCCGGGACAGGCCGGCGTCGGCAGCAGGCCGCTGGGCAAACAGACGGTCACATTGACCAACCCCGGCGGCCGATCATACCAGATAGCCGGCAGCCCTTCATGGTACTTGCGCATGACCGCATGCCAGATGGGCGCGGCTCCATCCAGGCCGCTGACATTCTCCATGGACTCGTTGTCGGTGTTGCCTACCCAGACGCCCACCGTCAGTTGGGGCGTAAAGCCCATGGTCCAGTTGTCCTTCCAGCCGTTGGTGGTGCCCGTCTTGGCCGCCACCTTACGGTCGGGCAGGGTCAGCGCAGTATTGGCGCCGAAGGCCGGCGCGCGCGCCACATCATCGCTCATAATATCGGCCATGATGTAGGCTACCTCGGCGCTGAAGATGCGCTCCGCGGTGGGCGTCTCATACTTCTTGAGCACATTGCCCACGCTGTCGCGCACCTGGAGCACCGAGACCGGGTTAAGCGTGCGGAAGCCCTCGCGGCGTTCAGCAGGCAGCACCGGCTCGCCCACCATCACCCCCTGGTTGGCGAAGACGCTATAGGCATAAGTATGGTCGAGCAACGTAACCTCGCCGCCGCCCAACACCAGACTCAGGCCATAATACTCCAGACCGCGGTTCAACCCGTTGATCCCCATGCGATGGGCCAGCCGGAGCGCATCGGCGACGCCAACCTGGTTCATCACCCGAATGGCCGGGATGTTATAGGAGCGGGCCAGGGCATTGCGCAGGGAGACCGGCCCATGATACTGGCGGTCGTAGTTCTCAGGCCGGTAATAGGTGCCGTCGGCTTGGGGAAAGGCCGTCGCCACATCCAAAATCATGGTCGCCGCCGTCATCCCCTCTTGCAGCGCCGTCAGATAGACATAGGGCTTGAAGCTAGAGCCGGGCTGCCGCTCGGAAATGGCGACGTTGACCTGGCCGTCTATTTCCTCGTTGTTGTAGTCCAGCGAGCCGACCATCGCCAGGATTTCGCCCGTATCATTCTTGATGGCGACCACCGCGGCGTTGTTGGCATTCTTGCCCTGCTCGGTCAGGCGCGCCACCTGCTCGCGCGCTACCTGCTCTGCGTACTGCTGCAGCTCCACGTCCAGGGTGGTATAGATGGTCAGCCCCCGCTTCCAAATGAAGTAGGGGTCTTCGGCTGTATTGAACTCGCGCTTGACCTGGTCCAGCACATAAAGGGCGAAGTGGGGCGCGGTCAGGATGTCGAACCGCTCGGCCACCGACTTGCGCGTCTCCAGCGGCATCTGGAAGGCGGCCTCGGCCTCGGCTTGGGTCAAATAGCCCGCCTCGACCATTGCCTGCAACGCCAACCCCTGGCGCCGCTTGGCCTCTTCCGGGTTGTCAATCGGGTTGAGGGCCGGGAACTGGGGGATGGGCGCCAGCATGGCCGCCTCGGCCACATTCAGCTCGGTGCTGCTCTTGCCGAAGTAGACCTGGCTTGCCGCCTCGATGCCTACGGCCAGGTTATTATAGGAGTTGTAGTTGAGATACCACTCCAGAATCTTTTCCTTAGGATAGCGCCGCGTCACCTCCAGCGCCAGGATGACTTCCTTGATCTTGCGGGCGTAGCTCTGCTGGGCGCGCTCTTCGGGTGGAATGATAATGTTCTTGATGAGCTGCTGGGTGATGGACGAGCCGCCCTGCACCGCGCCGCCCTGGAGGTTCGACACAAAGGCGCGCATCAGACCGCGCATATTGATGCCGGGGTTCTCCCAGAAGTTGCGGTCTTCCAAAGCGACCGCGGCCTTCCACACCCACGGCGACATCTCCGCCAGCCTGACATAGGTGCGGTCGCCGCGGAAAGGGCGAGGGTCTACACTCTCATAGAGCAGATGGCTGCCGGTGCGGTCATAGATGCGCACCGTCTCGAACTCCTCCTGCTGCTGCTCAATCGCCTCTGCCTCCGGCAGTTGATCGGCGTAGCTGGTGTAAACGCCGTAAGCGACCGCGACGCCCGCGCCGGCGATGACTACCGCCGAAACCAGCACAACGGCAAAGAAAACCGCCAGGCTCTGGCCGATCCAGAGCCACAGCTGGGGCCGGGTGCGGACAGTGCGCGCGCGCTTGCGCCGCGTGATAAAGATCCGGTCATGTCGATCCAGGCGTTGCATAGGCAAACTTATCCGCTACTCTTCTCCAGCACCAGCAGATGGCTGATGCCGAACACCGTCAACGGCGACTGCTCCAGCGCATAGGTCGCGCGGCGCAGCCAGCGCCCCAGCCGGGGACGCTGGACCACCAGATTATCATAGCCGGGAAAAATCTGGGTATGATGGCGCACCCAGACCGGCAGCCCCAGGAACAACTCGCGCAGCCCGGCCGCGGTGTAGACCCGCACATGAGGCGCAAGCCGGTTGCGTAGCGCATCGGGCAAGTAGTTGAGCAAGGGCGTATTGCCAAAGTGATAGACGCCGCGCCAATAGTGGCCGTGAGTCTCAAACGGATAGAGCCGGTTGGGCGCGAAGATCAACGCCCGGCCGCCAGGTCGTAGCACCCGCACCAGCTCCGCCGCTGCGGCGCGGTCATCCTGCACATGTTCGATCACCTCATGGCTCAACACCAGGTCAAAGGCGTTATCGGGATAGGGCAGGCGCTCGCAAACCGCGAGTTGGATGGCAGCCTCCGGCACGTTGGCCTGCGCGGCGATGATATAGTCCGGCTCCACATCAATGCCGTAGACCTCATCGGCATAGGGTAGCAGCGCCTTGAGGTACATCCCCACGCCGCATCCTTCCTCCAAGATACGCCGGACGCGTTGGGCTGAAGGGGGCAGCCCCCAGCGCAGGATCATCTCCAGCCGCCGCTGCTGGCCTGCCCGCCAGACAAAGGAGGGGTTGCCGCGCAGCGCAGCAAGATCGGTATGGCGCGCGGCCTCGCCGATAGCCTGCTGACTCATGCCAACCGTGTTGCATCAGACGGTTCGCTCGGTCGGTTTGACGTAAGCGGCTTAACCGTCAGCAGGTGTGCGACGTCCACGCCATCATCCAGGTCCGGCCAGTAGACAGCGAAACCGCCCGGCTCCAACGTCCAGTGGGCGCGCTGTTCCGGAGTCGCCTGGGCCAGCCAGCCGAGCCACGGAATCGGGCGACACGGCGTTTGGAGCACCCGTCCATCTGACAACACCATGGCATCTGACAACACCATGGAAAGCCACTGGTCGTCAACCACTACATTAACTGCCGCCGCTTCAGTAGCAGCATTCTCAGTGGTTTTATTGGCCAAACTACTCATGCCATGCCTCCAACAAACGCCTACGGTGCTCCACCGTCAGTTGCAGGATATGATTTACTTCTGCTCGGTGGCAACCATGATTATATTCGACGATATTCGACGGCCACCTGTAAAGAAACTCATGCGCCTACCTTCGTTCCGACATGAATGGCAACCGACCCCATCATCAGTTCTCGATAAAAGACATGGACCAAACCTGCTTGTTCCATCAGGCGGCGCAACCCTTCCGGCATGGGAAAGGCGACGGTGCTGTGGGGCAGGTAGCGATAAGCATCCCAATCGCCGCTGACCAGCCCGCCCACCAGCGGCACCAGCCGGAAGAAATAGAGCGTAAAAAGCCACCCCAGGGGCGTATTGGCCGGGGGCGTCGTCTCCAGCACCACGACCCGCCCGCCCGGCTTGGCGACGCGCGCCTGCTCGCGCAGCGCCCCCACGCGGTCCACCACATTGCGTAACAAAAACCCGCTCACCACGGCATCAAAGCTATTGCTGGCGAAGGGCAGCGCCAGCGTATCCCCCTGGACAAAGGGCACAGAGGGCCGCCCGCGCTTGCCTGCCTTGCGCCGGCCCACCGCCATCATTTCATAGGTGAAGTCCACCCCCACCACCTCGACCCCCGGATAGCGACGGCGAGCTTCAAACGCAATATCGCCGGTGCCGGTTCCCACATCCAGCAGCCGCCCATGGGCCGGCAGGTCGCACAGCGCCAGCAACAACCGGCGCCAACGCTGGTCCTGGCCGCCGGTCATGAGCCGGTTCATCAGATCATACGCGCCGGCAATGCGAGCAAACATCCGGTTGACATAGACCGGCTTCTCGTCCGGCGGCGGCAACACGGTCGGCATCCACCCATTCGCCATCAACGTTGGGATCAACCTCGCCCATACCGCTTGAGCGCCTGGAGCACACGGGCCGGCTCATCGGCCAAGAGCGCATCCACGCCCAGCCTCAGATAATAACCCAAGCGCGCTTCCGGCGTTGGATCCAGCGGGGCCACTAGGCTGCCCAGACGATGCGCCCAAGCCACATAGAGCGGGTTGGCGAAGAGCAGCGGCCAGGCCGGGCCAAGCAGCTCCATGCCTGCTTGAGGCAGCGGATTGGTCAGGGTGATATGGCCGGCAGGAATCTCAGTCCCCGTTTGCCGGATGGCGCTTACCAAGGGCGCATTAAACGACACAATGGCCGATTTCGCCAAAACGCCATAGTCCACAAGGATGTTGATCAGCCGCCTGGCATAGAGCGGCTCGGTGAAGCGCCAGTCCTTTAGCTCCAGCAGGAGCGGCACATGGCCCTGGGTCATGGCAAGCAGTTCCATCAGCGTCGGCACCTGTTGGGCGCTCCAGCCGCCGCCGGGGCGGCGCACCTTGAGTCGCTTCAACTCGGCCAGCGTATGGGCAAAGATCGGCCCGTCCCCATCGGTCATACGCCCCAGGTGCGCGTCGTGAAAGAGCACAATAGCGCCGTCGCGGGTGATGCGCAGATCGGTCTCCAGCACATCGGCCCCTTGTTTGAGCGCAAGGGCAAAAGACTCCAAGGTATTTTCCGGCGCTTGCCCCGGAACTCCCCGATGGGCGATGACCAGGGGACGCGTGCGCTGATGGCGGGTGCGCCGGTATTCGTTCCAGTCCATCCGTAGCTCTTCCCTGAGATGGCGCATGGCGACGGTCCATCCAAACAGCCATTCATTGTACCACTGCCCGGCGGCGCAGCCCACTTGCGCCAGGGCAGCATCCCCCTTTGTAGTCAGGGTTCCTACGTGCCCGTGCTTACATTCGCGCCTCGCCGGCTCCGCTACTGTGGAGGATAGCCGAACACGTACTGCCAGGAGTTCATGACCAAAGGAGGAGCAACAACATGGCTGCGATGACTCGCGCGCGCGCAGATACGGGCAACAAGGTGGTCGGCGGGGTGGTCGGCGGCATCGCTGGCGGCATTGTCTTTGGGCTCCTGATGGCGTGGATGGGGATGATGCCTATGATCCCCAGCATGGTGGGCAGTGACTCACCTGCCGTTGGCTGGCTGATCCACTTGGCGATCAGCATCTTCATCGGCGTCACCTTCGCCTTGATCTTTGGCGAGCGGAGCGCCACTTACGGAGCGGGGCTGCTGTGGGGCGCCCTTTATGGGGCGATTTGGTGGGTATTGGGGCCTTTGCTGATCATGCCGGCCTTGCTAGGGATGCCCCTGTTCATGATCAACAGCACAACCTTGATGAGCCTGCTTGGGCACATCATCTATGGCCTGCTGCTTGGGCTGGGGTTTGTCTGGTATACAACGCGGCGATCGTGGCCGCGGCCAGCTTGAGCGACTTCCACATCCAGGTGAGAAAGGGAACCGTGTCGTTTGCCAACAGGAGCCGATAGTGCTCTGGTGCGGCGGTCCTGCCGCTCGCCCGGCTCGGACCGCCGCCTGCACCTTACACAAAAATCTACCCCTATGAATCAGACCCTATGAATCAGATATGAATCAGACAAACACAAAAGGGAGGGGAGACTACTCCGGTTTGGGGGCAGTCAAGACTACCCAATAATGGCCGTATGGGCTTTCCTCTAGATAGAAGTAGCCGATTCCATACATCACCTGGTCGGCATAAAAGGAGTTAAGACCCAGGAGATGAATACGGTGGAACTCGGAGTCCATCCAGGCGGCAAAGGCCTCATCGGGCATATCATATCCGGCGGCGATAGATTCCAGGTTATTTGCATCGGGACGCTGGTCATACCAGCTCAACAACTGATAACCCGCCTGCTTAACTAAGTAGTTGGGGCCATATCCTTCGGGCGTTACGTGGTCGAAATAGCCGCGGCGGGCCATATCCTCGGCCCGCTGCCGGGCCACGCTCGCCAGAATCGGGTCACACGTCAGACTTGCGCGCCGCTGGTCAGGATGGGTCGCCATCAGTGCGGCGACGGCAGCCTCCTTCTCGTTCAGCGTACAGACTGGGCCGTCGCTGCTGCCGACATCTGTGGCAGGCGCACGCGGGCCTGTCTGAATCATTGGAACATAGAGCGATCGGGACGCCGCCGCCGGCAAAGGCGATTGGGCCGATACGGGAAGCGAAGCCGGATAGAGCATAAACCACAAGAAGGTTCCGGCCATCAGTGCATACAGAGCCAGGCGGGCCGGCAGGGTGGGTGCAGTTGAATGCTTGGAAATGGCAATTGCCACAGAAATCGAGGCAGTTGAACGTAAGGAAGAGGTTTTCATCTTAATTGGTTCTCCACCGGTCGTGGTTTGTGCAACGCTCGCCGGATGGTAGGAGGCAAGCCACTTCGCAGGGTATCATGTACAGCGGCAGGAAACTGAGCGGCTAACCGGCGCTCGCCTGTAGGGTGCATTACAGTTCTCGTTCAGTTCCCGTGCGTCGTGAAATTGAACCATTTGCGTCAGGAAGTCGTTGGCGCTTGAGCCAAGTCGGCTGTGCTTCAGGCTCCCTCCATATCGCCGGCTGTAGCTTGTCCTATCTCATCCTGGTTTTAGGGTAAAGGCGCGACGCGCGAATCTCAATCGTCAGAAGTAAGAGCAGCGGCTAAGTCATTGGGCGGAGCCGCGCGCGTTTTTGGAAGCAGGGTCACGGTTGGGACTCTCGACTGAGCGTGTTTGCCCTCTCCGGAAGGAGCTACGTCATTTGTCGTAGGGCCGGCGCTGCCATTTGGCGTAAGGACAGGAGGGAGGTCTCCCCGCCGAAGTCGCGCGGCGATCGGCGGGGACGCTATCAGGGCGGCACAAGTATGAAGGCGACACAAGCGAGGAACTCTATCCAATAAAAAGTGACCGGCGCAAGAGCGCCGGTCACTTTTTATGTTTAGTGACTCCACAGGGGTGGTCTCTCAGCCGTTACGACACGGGCGTGCGCGGCGGCAGCTTGGGCAGCGCCCGGCTGGGCTTGGCTGTCAGCTCCGGCATCTTTTTCGGCGTCGCCTCCAGCAACCGCAGCCCTTCGGCAATAGCCGTCTCCAGTTGTGGGTCGCGGCCTTCCCGGTAATCCTGGGGGGTGATGTCTACCTCGATGTCTGGATCGGTGCCGTAGTTCTCCACATTCCAGCCTACATCCTCGAACCAGAAGCTATATTCCGGCTGCGTCGTGACAGTGCCGTCCACCAGCGCATGGCGGGGGGAGATGCCGATGACGCCGCCCCAGGTGCGCTTGCCGATCAATGGCCCCAGCTTCATCATCTTGAAGCTATGGCAGAAGATATCGCCGTCGCTGCCGGCGTGCTCATTGGTGAGCGCGATCAGCGGGCCGGCCACCGACTCGACCGGATAGGGGATCAGGCCGCCCCAGCGCGACAGGTCATAGCCCAAGCGCCGGCGCGCCAGCTTCTCCAAGATCAACTGGCTCACATGGCCGCCGCCGTTGTAGCGCACGTCCACGATCAGCGCATCCCGGTCCACCTCCGCCAGATAACCGCGGTGGAACTCGGCATAGCCATAGGCGCCCATATCCGGCACATGCACATAGCCGATGCGCCCGTCGCTGGCCTCGTGGACCCTGCGCCGGTTCGCCTCGACCCAACGGCGGTAGCGAGCCTGGCTCTCGTCGGCGATGGCGCGCACGCTGACCGAGCGATAGCGGAGGCGAGGCTCCCCTTTGCGCGCCCCATTCCTGCCGGGTTCGCCCTTCGCGCCGCCGCCTATGACGGCTACGGGGGCCTCTGGCGACTGACCATCGGCGCGCAGCGCGCCGTCGCCCGCCGCGCCTTGCGTAGCTGCTTGGTCAGCCTTGGAATCTTCGCCTGGCGCAGCGCCGTCCTGGTCCCCCTCTTTCTCGCCATCGCGCAGGGGCAGCGCCGACGGCAGGGCTACCTGCGCCTGCTCATCCGCGCGGGGCAAGAGGGTCAGCAGCACCTCATGGCCGGCCTGGTTGACCAACATCTGGGCCGGCCCTACCTCCCGGTTGAGCGGCTGGCCGTTGATCGCCACAATCACATCGCCGGGCCGGATATCCACCCCCGGCGCAGCCAGCGGCGAGTTGCTGTCGGCATCCCAGGGGTCGCCGAGAATCAGCTCGCCGACCCGATACCCGCCGGCTTCCTCGTCCCAGCGCAGGTCGGCCCCCAGGAACCCTTGCCCGTAATGGGGTCGCGGACGATAGTCGCCGCCAAACTCATAGGCATGGCTGGTGCCTAGCTCGCCCTGCATCTCCCACATGAGGTCGCTGAACTCGCCGCGGGTGCTCACGCGCGGGATGAGCTGGTAATAGCGGTGGTAGACCGCCTGCCAGTCCACCTCGGCCATATCGGGCGTCCAGAAATGGTCGCGCTGCAACCGCCACGCTTCGCGGAACATCTGCTCCCACTCGCTTTGCGGGTCCACCGATACCTTCACCCGCCCGAGATCGATCCAGCCGCTCTTGCGGTTGAAACCGCCGCTGCTCGGCGCCTTCTCCCCGGCATTGATCACCCGCAGTTGATTGCGGCTGCTATAGAGCAGCTTCTTGCGATTGGCCGACAGGTCAAAGGTCGAGACATTCTCGGCCAATGTCTCGCACTTATACTCCTTGAAGTCATAGGCGCGCAGCGTGCCGCTCCCCGACTCTTGCTCATCCTCATTATCGTCGCCGTCAAGCTGACCCTGGATGGGAAAGACCGTAAAAAGGGCCTTGTTGGGGATACCGGCAATCTGGCCGTAGCGCCCATCGGGCACCGGGAAGGCCAGCACGCGGCGCTCGATCCCCTCTAGATCGATCTGGAGCGGTTGCGGCTTGCGCTCGTCGCCCTCGCCATTGCGCTTTCCACCGGCGCGCTGCGACCGCGCTTTGCTTGCGCCCTCCGCCTGGGCCTGCGAATGGCTCAAGGGAGGGTCATCGTCCTCCCCGTCCTCGTCACCGGCCAGGCCGTCCTCAGCTTCCTCGCCCTCGTCCCACTCATCCTCGTCTTCGGCGCCGTCCTCCTCCGCCTCCCCTTCGCTTCCCTCGTCTGCTTCTTCCTCGTCTTGGGCGCCGTCATCGTCTTGGCTATAGCCGCCCTCATCGCCAAGCTCCGGCGTGGGCACGAAGGGGTTGGGCAGGTCGGCGCGCAGCGTCACCAGATAGGGGCGCATCCCCCAGGGGAAGCCCAGGTCGAAGTGCAGGCCATCATAAACCGGGTTGAACTCCCGGTAGCTCAGAAAATAGAGGTACTTGCCGTCGGGGTCAAAGGCCGGGCGCACATCGTGGAGCACAGGCTGCGTGACGGTGTGGCGCGTGCCCAGCGAGGTCAACGGCGCCGGTTCACCGGGCGTCCCGTTGGCGCTCACGGGGTCGGCGGCGCGCTCCGGCTGCTCCGCCTGACCTTCATCGGGCAGATGATAGAGCCGGATTTCGCTGGTGCGCGAGGTAGCGGCAAAGCTGTAGGCCAGCCACCGGCCATCGGGCGACCAGTCAAAGCCGGCGATGTTGCGGTAGGGGCTGCGGTCCACCACACTGATCTGGCGGCGCTTCAGATCCACCAACAATAGCTCATGACGATGGTTGGAGAGCGCAACCAAGTCCGCCACCGGCGACGCCTTGATCGCTACCACCCGGCCAATATCCAGCCCGTCCAGCCGCTCCGGCTCAATGTAGGGCTGCTCGCTGTAAATCTCCAACCTCTCTTCGCCCGGCTCATCGCTTACCAGCAACAGCCGCCGCCAATCGTGGAGCCATGTCGGCTGGCGATAGCGCACGCCATGCCGCTTGCCATATTGGACCACCGGCCCCTCATGGTTGAAGAAGCCGAACGCCTTGCCGCGTGTGGTCATCGCCAGCGCCTGGCCCGAAGGGTGCAGGCTATAAGCGTCCATGTAGCGGCCGGCGTCCACAAATTTGCGGTTGCGTTGAACGCGCGGGCTGTGGTAGAGCACCTCCACCCGCGCGGTGGTATCCTCTGCGGGCCGGTAGAGATAGAGGTCCGCGCCCGCATGATAGACAATGTTAACGCCGTCGCTGTTGGGGTTGCGGACGTAGTAATCTTCGTGGTCGGTATGGCGGCGCAGGTCGCTGCCGTCGGGCCGGGCGCTGTAGAGGTTGCCAATGCCCTCATGGTCGCTGACAAAGTAGATGCGACCGGCAGGATGGGCAGCATCGGCCAGCCACATGGGCGAGGCGATATTGCCTGCCAGATCGGGCAGGAAGCGATGAAACTCGCCGTCGCCATTGACATCAATCCACAGATGCCCGGTGGTGCCGCCCCGGTATCGCTTCCAGCGCGCCGGGTCGCCGGTGTTGCGCCCGATGATCACGCCGCCCTGGGGGCCGAAGCTGATGGAACGCGCCGCGCCATAGGGCAACTGCTCGACCTCGCCGTTGGTCTGCTCCACGCGTACCTGGAACAAGGCCATCTCGGCAGATGCAACCTGGCCGTAGTTGCTGGCAAAGAGGATCGCGCCGCCGTCACGCGTCCAACCCACCACCCGGCAATTGCTATTTAAATAGGTCAGCCGCCGGGCGCTGCCGCCGGCTGCCGCCATCACATAGACCTCTGGGCCGCCCTCTTCCCGGCCCACAAAGGCCAGTTGGCTGCCATCGGGCGACAACGCCGGGTAGCTGGTCTCGCCCAAATTGCTGGTCAGCCGGCGAGCCACCCCGCCTTGAACGGGCACACTCCAGAGATCATCTTCGGAGACAAATACAATCGTATCCTGATGGAGCGTTGGAAAGCGGTAATAACCAGATGTCATCGAATCTATGCCTTCAGCCAGTAGTGCTGCAATCGCGCCTGCCTGCGCAGGTCAGGCAGGGTCAGTTTGGGGCCTAACCCGATAGTATACCCCGGCTCTGGCACAGAACCAAACTGACTTGCCATAAAACAATCCCTATTCAACCCAACGTTCCGGAATTGCCATCACAAGCCGCGCGCAGCGCCCGGTGTGGTATCATAGGGCCATGGCTGCTCACACACAGGAAGGCCAAACCACACCATGAGCCATTCGACCACGCCAACACTCTCTCCTGCCCACCAGCAGCGCCTGTTGGCGCTGCTGGCTGCGCTGATTGACCAAGCCCAGGCGCGGGTTCTGGTCCCGCCTTATGCCGCCGCGCCGGGCTACTGGTTTGGCGGCGGCAACTTGGCGCGTGACGACGCCGGGACGATCTGGCTGGCCGGGCGCTATCGCAATGCCGGCGATTCGCGCACGGGCCTGGAGGCCGGCGCGCGCGGGTTGGAATGCGCCCTCTTCCGCTCCGATGACGGCGGCGCAACCTTTCAAAAGGCGCGGAGCTGGTCCAAGACCGACCTCTCGGCGGCTGGACCGCGCGTCATCTCCATCGAGGGTACGGCGCTCTATCGCACCCCGGCCCGCGGCTGGGAGCTATATATCTCCGCCGAACGAGAGGAACCCTACCCTAGCCCCTGGGAGGAGTATCAAAAACCGGGCACGGGGGTATGGTCCATCGGCTATCTGGCGGCGCCCCGCCCCGATGAACTGGACCCCGCCCACCTGACGCCGGTGCTCAATGGCCGCAACCAACCGGAATACCTGCATGTGAAAGACCCCGTGGTCTTTCATCTACCGGGTGATACCGCGTCGGCGACCGGCAGGCGCGCCAACGGCCCTGCTCCCGCCAGCGCCACGGCGCTGATCTTCTGCTCCCACCCTTTCACTTGGGCCTCCAGCAACAGCGGCTTGGCCGTGCGCCATGCAGGCGCAGACAGCTTCGAGGTGGTCTCCTGGGAAATGGCCTCGCGCGGCGCGGCCTGGGATATAGCGGCGACGCGCATTACCAGCCGCCTGCCTATCCCGCGCGTGGGCGCCTTTGCCGGTCTGCCGCCGGCAGCCATCTACTTTTACGATGGGGCCGAATGTCTACGCCCTCACGAAGAAAATGTGCGCGCCCGCAAGCGCCCACGCGGCTATAGCTGTGAGGAAATCGGCGGCGCATTCTTTGGCTGGGACAGCGACTTCCCCAAGCTGACCCGCCTTTCGACGCTCCAGCCGCTCTTCATCTCTCCCCACGGCACCGGCTGTAGCCGCTATGTGGATGTGCTGCCCACCCCCAACGGGCTGCTGGCGACCTGGCAGCAGGGCCAGGCAGACGGCTCGCAGCCGCTGGTGGGCCATTTTCTCCCGGCAGACGAGATCGCCCGGCTGCTCGCTTGACAGTCGCCGATGACCAGACCGCAGTAGATTCACGATACTATCATGTCGTCCCACCTGCCCCGTCTATGAGCCTCACGCTATCCGCCGTGCGCCTGCTCCTGACCCGGCTGCTGACCTACACGGCGCTCTTGGCGCTGCTGGCCGGCTGCACACCCTCTCCGGAAGCCAACGTCATTGGCTATCTTCTGGCCGAGCGGCTGGGCACGCTGGAGCCTGACCCGTCCGATGCACCTCCCGGCGCCATTACCGGCGTAGTCGAGCATGAAGGCAGGCCCGTTCCCGGCGCGACGGTGCTGGTCGCCGAACGTACAGGCCGGCCCCACAGCGGCGTCACCGACGAGCAGGGCGTGTATACCATTCAAGGGGTGCCGCCGGGCCAGTATGTGCCCGCCGCGACAGCCCCCGGCTATGAGGAGACGGTCTTGCAGGGCTGGCTGGGCATCCCCACCCTGATCACCGTCAACAGCAGCATGACCACCACCCTGCCAGCGCTGGAACTACGGCCCCACCGGGCGACGCCCCTGCCCGAACCGCTGGCCGAAAGCGTTAACCTGGTTCAGACCGCAACCTACATCACCGGCACCGTCTTTCCGCCCGGCGCAATGGCCCAGGCGACTGCCTACAGCTTTACCTACAACGGCGCAACTGTGGATACGCTGCGCGTCTACCTGCCGCCGGACCTAGCGGCAGACGAGCAACTGCCCATGCTCTTTATGGTCTACCCCACTCAGGTGGACCGTTGGGAGCCGGTGAGCGTCGGCCTTGCCTCAGAGGGTTATGCGCTGGTCGCCATTTCGCCTATGGCCGGCCGTGGTGTGAACATTGACGCCCACGCGCAAGACGCGCGCATCGGCTTCCACTTGGCCCGCCAGGGCGCGCTCGGCCCGCACATTCGCCCGGCCAAGGCCGTCGCCTTGGGCGGCAGCTTTAGCAGCCCGGTGCTCCACCGCTTTCTGCGCGACGAGCGCGACCAGATCGCCGGTTGGGTGACGGTGGGCGGCATCAGCAATGCCTTCAGCGGCGCCCACGACTTCTACACCGGCAAGATCGAGATCCCACCTCCCTATGAGCTGGCGGTGCCGGCGCTGGGCGCGCCCAATCTCTACCCTTTGCTCTTCCTGCGCTACTCGCCGGTCTATACCGCGGCCCAGCTCCCGCCCACGCTGATCATCCACACCGACGCCGACCGCATCACCCGTATCACCCAAGCCTATGAGCTGGAAGAGGCGCTGAAGAAGGCCGGCGTGCCGGTGGAGGTCTTTTACTACGAGGATGTGAGCCATTACCTCCAGATCGGCGAGGATATGACTGACGCCGGGGCCGAGATGTTTTATCTTATCCTTGACTTCGCCCGGCGAGTTCAGACCGATGAGTAGGCGGCCTACAGTGAGCCAAATGGGCTGTGGTACACTATGAACACGGCACAGCCTTTGCGCGCGGGGCGTCCGGCGCGGTTACCTGTAGCTGCGCCCCGCCGGATGGCCCTGGAGGATTGAGACCATGCCCGATTCGACTGCTCAACCGGTTGTTCATGCAACGGCGGAAACTATCAACCCTGCCCACTACCGGGCGCTGACCGAGGGCGCGGCCCTTGTCCAACGATCCGACCGCGGCGTCTTGCGCGTCACCGACGCCGACCGCGCCGACTTTCTCCAGCGCATGACCACCAACAATATCCAGGCGCTCGGCCCCGGCCGCTCGGCGGTAACGGTCTTGACCAGCCCGACGGCGCGCATCCTCTTTGTCTTTACGGTGGTCTATGAACCGGATGCGCTGCTCCTGTTGCCTGCGGCAGGCCAAAGCGCGGCGCTGCTGCGCCATCTGCGCGGGCAGATTTTCTTTATGGACAAGGTAAAGGTCCAGGATGTGAGCGGCGAGTTGGCCCGGCTGCGGGTGCTGGGGCCACAGGCGGCGGATGTGCTCGCGGCGCTTGGGCTGGCGGTCGCCGGCCTGGCCGATAACGAGACCCAGCGCCAAGACGATCTGCTGGCGATCCGCCAGCAGCAGTACGGCCTGCCCGGTTATGAGCTGGTCGTGCCTGCCGCACGCCAGGCCGAGATCGTGGCGGCGCTCACCGCCGCAGGCGCGATGTCGCTGGACGACGAGGGCGCGCTCCTGGCGCGCCGGGTGGAGCTAGGACGGCCCGCGCCCGGCGCGGAGCTGGTCGAGGAGTACAACCCGCTGGAGGCCGGCCTGGCCTGGGCCTGCGCCGAGAACAAGGGGTGTTACACCGGCCAGGAGATCATCGCCCGCCAGATCACCTATGACAAGGTGACGCGCACCTTGGTCGGGCTGATCGCCGACCGGCCCCTGACCCCCGGCGACGAGGTGACGCTGGAGGGGCGCAACGCCGGCGCGGT
>DATLZJ010000806.1:0-3575 GCA_035574055.1 Caldilineaceae bacterium | reverse complement strand
AGGGCCTTGACGAGCCGCTGCCCGAGCCGCTTGTGACCGTGGAGGGCGAGAGCGCCTTTTTGCTCACCATCGAGGAGCCTGGGCTGGAGACGCGAGAGCTGCTGAATGAGATCCGCCGGCTGGCCGCCGAAGTGCGCTCCGCCGTGTTTGTAGACCCTAACTACATCGCCGGCCTCACTTCATCTCACTCTCCCGGAGGCGCCTGCGCCAATCCCATGTCTGGCGAGGCCAGTCCCATGTCCGGCGAGGCCAGCCCGATGTCTGGAGAAGCCAGCCCCATCAGCGCCACAGTCGGAAGCCTCAACCAAGCCCAAGCGATTCACTTCTTCTGGAAGCAGTGGGCGTTCAGCCCCACAGTTAGCGCGCGCGGCGTCGAGCTAGGCGGAATTGATCTGGATGCGAAGTTCAGCCCCAGCAGTTGGGGCGGCGCCAATCCCTCCGGCGCGGGAGCCACGGTGATTGTGCTGGATACCTCCCCCTTCCCTGCCCCTGGCGTCTATACCTTCGGCCCGCCAGACTGGTTCACCCAGACCATGACCGTGACCGTCAGCCACCCGGTCGCCAGCCACTACACCCAGACCAACCCCTCGGTCCCACCGGGAACCCCACCGTGCAGCCTGGCCGAGCACGGTCTCTTTGCCGCCGGTCTGGTCTATGCCGTTGCGCCCGGCGCGACCATCGAGCTGTGGCGGCTGCTCAACGACGAGGGATTGGCCGACCTGGGCGCTATCCTCAAGGTGCTGGACACCCTCGTCCAGTCGAGCACGCCCAAGCGGGTTATCAACATGAGCTTTGTGCTGGTCCCCCTGCCCTCTGGACAGGGACAAGGGGCCATGACGCGCACGGCCGCGTGCAACCTTCTGCGCATTCCCAAAGGCCAATGTACACCGGTGACGGTCTTGCAGGCGCTGCGTAGCTCAACCGTCAATCAAAACCAGTTCGAGCAGATTCTGGCCGCCTTCGATGCGGCGATGCTGGAGGCGCTGATCGGCAACTTGGCCGCCAACGACGTGGCGATGGCCGCGGCGGCGGGCAACTACTCTGACGCCAGCGGCCCCCAGCCGGCGATGCTGCCGGCCTCGCTGGCGATAACCTACCCCCATGCCCTGCTCTCCGTCATGGGCGGGATGCACAACCGCCAGCGTGCGATCTACTCCAACCGGGGCGTCGTCATGGCGCCCGGCGGCGGCGAAGAAGGCCCCACCTGCGGCGCAGTTGTAGGCAGCGGGTGCTGGGATTCACCGGAGAACTACCTCGCCAGCATTGCCGTGTTTGAAGACAATCGCGGCCCCTTTTACAGCTTCGGTCTTTGGGCCGGCACCTCCTTTGCCACGCCCATCGTATCGGCCATGCTTGCCGTCGGCTATACCGGCACCGTTCCCTCGGTTGTCAACACTGTCAAGGGGAGTACCTGCTCGGCATCCGGCTCGCCCTCTTTGCCGGGAGGGCTACCGCCCGGCCTCTGTTTCAAACCCTAGACCACGCCTCCATCGCCCCTGGGCGCCATCCCAGAGGATAGGCGGCGAGACCAGGGGATGCCGGGCCTCGGAGCCAATACCGAGCCGGGCGTCCCCTGGCGATAGCCCCTGCCCGCCAACATCCGCATAGCGCCCCCAACCCTAAAAGTGGCAACCGGCCTCGTTTATCCTCATGCACCGGGCAATGGCCCAGCACAACAAGGAAAGGAGGGGGCTGGAATGCTGTACGAAGCTGATCTGCATGGCTACGGCGCGTTCATCGGTGGGCTGCGCTTTGAGCAGTGCCTGCGCAGGGCAGCGTTGCTGGACGGGTGGCGGCGGCTGCGCCGGCAGCGCATGGACTTGGTCAAGTTCGACCAGGTGAAGCAGCGAACCGGCGCGCGCCAGAGCGGAATCCGGCGGCTGGAATATGTGCCGCTGGACCAGATAGTGGGGAGCCTGGGGCGGGCCAAGGACTTTACGCCGGAGTTCCTGCCCCGTCCCTGGGTAAGCCGGGAGCGATGGACGCGTGTGGACCAGGCGTACAGCAAGAAGGTTGACCTGCCGCCGGTCGAGCTGGTCCGTATCGGCGATGTCTACTTCGTCGTGGACGGCCATCATCGTATCAGCGTGGCCCGCGCTCATGGCTACCAAGGCATCGAGGCCAATGTAATGGTCATGAGCTGCGCCATCGCCCTGACGCCCGCCGACTTCCGCAATGACGACTGGTTGAAGAAGAGCGCCCACCTTGGGCCGGAGGAGGCAGAGATGGAACTGATCGAGCTGGAGCTTGCCAAGAGACAGCATCTTGAGCGCATCCGCGAGGTTGAGATGGAGCGGCTGGCGCGGCTGGCAACAGCCGGACAGCCCAGCCTCTACCAACGGTTCTGCGGTCGCTTGGGCAACCTGCTGATCGCCTTGGGCCAGCGGCTGAAGGCCAATCTACCCGCCGACGCCGTTAGCCTCGGCGAAGCGTAGCAGTGGCGCGGACGAAGATATGCGCCTGGTGAGGGACCCTTGATCCCTCACCAGGCGCTATTTTTTGTAGCGTCTCCTTTGGGGTGCGGCTTTGGAGAAGCGGGTACATTTTGCGTTGATACCTGGCAGCGTCAACAGCTAGCGGGCGAGGGGCATACTGACCCGCGCTACACCGCGTCCGGCACCTCGACCCAACGCCGCTCGGCGGCTGCCTGGAGGATGGCGTCGGCGACGGCTTGGGCGCGCATCCCATGATAGAACGAAGGGACGGCCTCGCGTCCCTCGCGGATGGCGCTGATAAACTCCCACGCCTGGTCATAGCGGAAGGCGATGACCGGGTCGCCCTCGTGTGGGTTGCGCGGCGAGCCAGGACGTTTGAGGAACTCCTCCGGCACCGGCATAGGGCGGTATGGCTCGCCCCGCTTGGCAAAGAGGATCTCATGGGGCGTATGCAGCCGGTAGACAGCGGATGCTTGGGTTCCGTTCAGCTCGGCCAGATCATGGTCGCCGTTGGGACCGTAGCCCTTCGCCAGCTTGCCCATCTCAAAGACGCCGGTCGCCCCACCGGCAAAATCGGCGATCCAGGCGACCCAGTCCTCCACGTCCTGAGGTGGGACGCTCTGGCCGTCACGCGTGCGCTCGCGGCGCTCCAGTTGTCGCGTTGCTGCCGTGACCGCGGTGATCGGCCCCAGCAGGTCTTGAGCAAAGTCAATGCGGTGGATGCCCATGTCGCCTAGCTCGCCGGAGCCGGCCATGGCCTTGTATTGCCGCCAGCCAATGGCGTACTCGCCCCAGTCCTGAAGCCGCTGGAAGCGCGCATGGCGAATCTCGCCCAATTCGCCGCTCTGGACCAGGTGGCGCAAAAAGCTCATGCCCGGCACAAAGCGATAGGTAAACGCGACCATATGCACCTTGCCCGACGCCTTGGCCGCCTCGTACAGCTCTACCGTCTCCGCATAGTTCATGCCTAGCGGCTTTTCGCACAGCACATGGCAGCCTGCGGCCAGCGCCTGGAGGATCAACTCACGGTGGAGCACGTTGGGGGTGGCGATCACCACCGCATCCGGCTGCACCGCGCGCAGGAAGGTTGCGCTGTCGGTGTGGATGGCGTCAATCTCCCATTCCCGCTGGCGTTGGCGC
>DATLZJ010000805.1:0-3890 GCA_035574055.1 Caldilineaceae bacterium | reverse complement strand
CGCCTGCGCAGCCAGATACAGGGCGCGCAGCGCGAGCCATCGCGAGAAGACCCGCCCATATCCCAGCTTGCACTGCCTGAGCTGGTCAGCCGCCTGCTGCGTGAGCTTGGCAGATAGACGATTGACCGTTGCCCGCGCGTTTATCGCGCGCGACAATGTGTCAAATTGACAATTTCTTCGCGACCCCCTATACTTCGTGTACCATTAACATTATGGGATCATAGGGGGAGGCTCAGTCCTCCTCACCGCACTTGTCGAGCCGGTCCATCTATCACACAGATGCCTCACAGATGCCACAACAGATGCCATAACAGATGGCAGCGAGGTAGGAACCGGTTGGACACACCAGGGATAGGGAGGAACCCGGAGTGGCGATTCAGGCAAATTCTGTCCAGGAGATGTACGAGAAGATGCGGGCCAAGCTGGCCGATGTGGTGCCCGATGTGGAGCTGCGCATCAAGGCCGAGCTTGCGTATGAGATCAACCGGCTCAAGGTCGAGAAGAATGCCGTCATTCTCGGCCACAATTACATGGAGCCGGCTCTCTTTCATTCGATCCCCGACTTTGTCGGCGATTCGCTGGCCCTGAGCCGCAAAGCCGCCCAGACGGACAAGGAGATCATTGTCTTCTGTGGCGTCGAGTTCATGGCCGAGACGGCCAAGATTCTCAACCCCACCAAGACGGTGCTGCTGCCCGCCGCCAAGGCCGGCTGCTCCCTCGCCGCCAGCATCACCGCTGAGGATGTGCGCCGGCTCAAGGCCCAATACCCCGGCGTGCCCGTTGTCACCTATGTGAATACCTACGCCGACGTGAAAGCCGAGACCGATATCTGCTGCACATCGAGCAATGCTGTGGCCGTGGTCAACTCGTTGGCAAGCGATACGGTCATTTTCCTGCCCGACGAATACCTGGCGAAGAATGTGGCGCGCGAGACCGGCAAGCGCATTATTCTCCCCAGCCGCACGCCTAATCTCTCGCTCGATACTTCCGAAAAGCCCACCGGCCAACTCGATGCCGGCCAGATGATCGCCTGGCACGGACGCTGCGAGGTCCATGAGCGCTTTACCCTGAATGACATTCGCGCCGTGCGCGCCCAGTTCCCCGATGTGGTGATCCTGGCCCACCCCGAATGCAGCCCCGAGGTGGTGGAGGCGGCAGACTTTTCAGGCAGCACCCAGGCCATGATAGACTATGTGGAGCAAGTGGATGCGCCTCGCTATCTGCTGCTTACCGAATGCGCCATGGGCGACAACATCGCCGCGGCCAATCCACACCGGGAGATGCTGCGCCTGTGCAGCGTGCGCTGCCCCCATATGAACCAGATCACGCTGGAGCAGACGCTGGATGCGTTGCGTTACCACCAGTATGAGATCACCGTACCGGAGGAAATCCGCGTCCGCGCCGCCCGCGCCGTCGAGCGCATGATCGCCATCGGCTAACAAGCACAACCGCAAAGAACGCCAAGGGGCGCAAAGGAGCAGAAAAGGGGAGTGGCAGCAGGCAGGGGGAAGCCGGGGGCAGCGGCAGAGCGAGCCGGTCGTATTCTCTGCTCTGGGCGACTCATCGTCCGCTATCAGCCGCCAGCCTGCTTCCAGTTCAAGGCTGACTCTGCCTGTCACCAGTCTTCTTCTGCCCCTTGGCGTCCTTTGCGGTTAGATTTCCGATTGCTCTCCTATGTCTGACGCGCACCAGACGGATGTCCTGATCCTGGGGACCGGCGTGGCCGGGGCGACGGTCGCCCTCACCCTGGCCGACGCCGGCGTGCCTGTTACCCTCGTCACCCGCGCCCAAGCGCCGGAGGAGAGCAATACCCTCTACGCCCAGGGCGGCATCATTTACACCGGCCCTAATGACTCGCCTGACCATCTGGCCGAGGACATCCTGCGCGCCGGCGCCGGCCACAGCTATCCTCCCGCCGTCCGGCTCCTGGCCGAAGAAGGGCCGGGCGCTGTGCGCAGGCTTTTGCTGGAGCGGGCCGGCATCGCCTTCGACCGCACAGCGGACGGGGGGCTGTCCCTGGCGCTGGAGGGCGGCCACAGCCTGCCGCGCATCATCCACGCCGCCGACGCCACCGGAAAGGCCATCGAGATAGGGCTGCTCAACGTGCTGCGCGAGCACCCAAATGTGACCCTGCTCACCGGCCATACCGCCGTGGACCTGCTGACCCCATCCCATCACGCCCGCGACCGGCTGGCCGTCTATGACCACCGCTCCTGTGTGGGCGCCTATGTGCTGGACCAGGCCAGCCGCCGGGTGCGCCGCATCCTGGCGCGCGCCACTGTCCTGGCGACCGGCGGGTTGGGCCAAATCTTTCTGCGCACCACCAACCCACCCGGCGCACGCGGCGACGGCATCGCCATGGCCCAACGGGCCGGCGTGCGCATCATCAACGCCGAGTTCGTCCAGTTCCACCCGACAGCCTTCTACCACCGCCAGGCCGCCCGCTTCCTCATCTCCGAGGCGGTACGCGGCGCAGGCGCTCGCTTGGTAGATGCCCAGGGCCGCCCCTTTATGGAGAAGTACGACCCCGAATGGCGTGATCTCTCTCCGCGCGATGTGGTGGCGCGCAGCATCCACACCGAGATGCTCAAGCACGATGCGCCCTGCGTCTATCTCGACCTGCGCTCCTATGTGCCCGAAGCCGAGATCCGCAGCCATTTTCCTACCATCCTGGCTCGCTGTCTGGAGTACGGCGTAGACATCACCCGCGACCTGGTGCCGGTGGTGCCCGCCGCCCACTACTTCTGCGGCGGCGTCTGGGTGGATGCCTGGGGACAGACCTCGCTGCGCAACCTCTATGCGGTGGGCGAAGTCGCCTGCACCGGCGTGCATGGCGCCAACCGGCTTGCCAGCACTTCGCTGCTGGAGGGGCTGGTCTGGGGCGAACGCGCGGCCCGCCACATCCTGGGCCGGCTGGTCGAAGGGCTGCCGCTAGCCCACCCAGAGGAGATCGCGCCCTGGCAGGACACCGGCATCGAGGAGGCCGACCCGGCGCTGATCAGCCAGGACATGGCCTCCATCAAGCATATCATGTGGAACTATGTGGGGTTGGTGCGCAGCACGGCCCGCCTGGAGCGGGCGCTGCGTGATCTGCGCCAGTTGGACACAGAGATCGAGCAGTTCTACCGCCGCACCTGCCTCAGCGACCCGCTCATCGGGTTGCGCAACGCAGTCAAGGCGGCGCTCGTGGTCGCCGAAGCTGCTTGGCAGAACAAGCGCAGTTTGGGCTGTCATTACCGCGAGAGTTAAAATAGGGACAGTCAACCTTATCTGGAACATGCTGCATCGAGCCTGATAGGATACGAGGCGCGGCCGCGCCTTCACCTACGAAGATCGGGGACTGCATTGCACGTCTATGATGAAGGCTGGATACTCACCTTGGGTGGCCGTATTCGGCGCAACCAGTAGTTTCCCCCAACCAAAGCGACCGGTAGGGCCTACCCGCCGTCTATCTCATGTAGCTCGCTGTCCTTTTCCCATCTCCTTTCCCCTTACTCCGGGCATTCACCAGCTTTTTAGCTTCACTTCATTTTCCGCTCAAGGAACCGGAGCAGTGCTTGCTGTGTGCAGCAGCAAGCGTTGTTTGCTGTTGGCAGCAATTTCGCAAGATCAATGCGACGCGCCAACCACCCCAGGATAGCAAACCCTAGCCTACTATCCGCGCCTGTAGCGCCGGGCCTGCAACCCGGTGATTTGGGTGTGCCCATAATCGAGCGAATTGTCTGGACATAAATGAGCCTGACCCGTATTGCATGTCTACAGGAGTCTGATGATTCAGTGAGTTGAAGGAGCAGTTCTATGCGTCTATTACGGAGCTTTCTGTACCTCACCGTTGTGTTGAACCTGGTTCTGGGCGTGGCGCTGAGCATGATGGTGGCGCCGCAGCGGGC
>DATLZJ010000804.1:0-3930 GCA_035574055.1 Caldilineaceae bacterium | reverse complement strand
ATCCAGGTGGATCGGTTGAGTGATTGCTCTATCTGCCACCGCTGACCCAACCATGAGCTTCTAGGAGAGATCAGGTAGAAACCATGAGCCAAGCTCCGCTTGATCTGGCAGCCATCCAGGCGCGCCTGGCCGGACTCAACGGCCAAGCCTACTGGCGCAGTCTGGAAGAGTTGGCTGAGACGGAAGCCTTTCAGGGGTTTCTTTATCGGGAGTTTCCCCGCCAAGCCTCTGAATGGACGCCCGCGCTGAGCCGCCGTCACTTTCTGCGGCTGATGGGCGCGTCGCTGGCGCTGGCCGGGCTGACGGCCTGTTCGAGCCGGCCCGCCGAGAAGATCGTGCCTTATGTGGATGCGCCTGAACAGGGTGTGCCGGGGCAGCCTCTTTATTTTGCAACGGCGATGTCCCTGGGAGGCTATGCGCTCGGCCTGCTGGCCCAGAGCCAGATGAACCGCCCGACCAAGATCGAGGGCAACCCGGACCATCCGGCCAGTCTAGGCGCAACCGATGCGTGGGCGCAGGCGTCGGTGCTGGCTCTCTACGATCCCGACCGCGCCACAGAAGTGCTCCGCGAGGGAGAGCCAAGCACATGGGACGCATTTGTCGCCGAGCTGCGGCCCCTCTTGGCGCAGCAGCGGGAGAGCAGGGGAGCCGGTCTCCGCATCTTGACGGAGACCGTCACCTCGCCCACCCTGGTCAGCCAGTTACAGGCTGTCTTGGATGCCTATCCGAATGCGGTCTGGCGCCAATATGAGCCGGTGAACCGGGACAATGTCTATGCAGGCGCGGCGCTGGCCTTTGGCGAGGCAGTGGAGCCGGTCTATCGCTTGGAGCAGGCTGAGGTGATCGTGAGCCTGGATGCGGATCTTTTCCAGGCTTCGCCGGGGCGTGTCCGCTATGCCCGCGACTTTGCCGCCCGGCGTCGCGCCGCCGCCCAGGAGAGCGGCATCCATAACCGGCTCTATGTAGTGGAGAGCGCGCCGACCATCACCGGCGCGGCGGCGGACCATCGCTTGCCGTTGCAGGCCGGCCAGATCGAGGGCTTTGCGCGCGCCCTGGCACGCGAGTTGGGGCTTGACGTAGCAGCGGGGAATGAGGCGGCGAGCCAGGCCATTCCGGGGGAATGGGTGGGCGCGGTGGCCCGTGACTTGCAGGCCCACGCCGGCGCGGGTTTAGTGGTTGCCGGCGACCGGCAGCCGCCGCAGGTCCATGCCCTAGCCCATGCCATCAACGACGCGCTGGGCAATGCCGGGCAGACGGTCGTTTACACGGAGCCGGTGGTCGCCAGCCCGGTGGGCCAGACCGAGTCGCTGCGGGAGCTGGTGGAGGCGATGGCGGCGGGCCAGGTGGAGCTATTGCTGATTCTGGGGGGGAACCCCGTCTACACAGCCCCCGCGGACCTGGATTTTGGCGCGGCGCTGGACCAGGTCCCGTTCCGCGCCCACCTCAGTCTCTATGCCGATGAAACGTCGGCCCGCTGTACCTGGCTGCTCCCCGAATCCCATTATCTGGAGGCGTGGAGCGACGGCCGCGCCTATGATGGGACGGTCGCCATTCAGCAACCGCTGATCGCGCCGCTCTATGCCAGCCGTTCGGCCCATGAGCTGCTGGACGTGCTGGTGAACGAGACGCCGCGCTCGGGCTACGAGATCGTACAGGCGCATTGGCTGGGCGAGTATGGGGAAGCCGGTTTCGAGGAGTTCTGGCAGACGGCTTTGCATGATGGGGTCGTCGCAGAGAGCGCCCTGCCTCCCAAGGCTGTAACCCTACGCGCGGGCATCGGCAGCGAGCTGCCCGCAGCCGCAGAGTCTGGGGCAGAGACATTGGAGATCAACTTCTCGCCTGATCCTGCGGTCTGGGATGGTCGCTTTGCCAACAATGGCTGGCTTCAGGAGCTACCCAGGCCGCTGACCAAGCTGACCTGGGAGAATGCGGCGCTGATCAGCCCATTGACCGCAGCAACGTTGGGGCTAGCTCACGGCGATCTGGTGGAGCTGGACTACCAGGGCCGGACGGTGCAAGCGCCCCTCTGGTTGATGCCCGGCCACAGTGAGGGAGCCGTCACTGTCCATCTGGGCTATGGCCGCACCCGCGCCGGTCGCGTCGGCGACGGGGCCGGCTTCAACGCCTACGCGCTGCGGACGGCCGGTGCGCCCTGGTTCGGGCCGGGGCTGGCGCTCCGCAAACTCAGCGCGGGCTACGCCTTCGCTAGCACCCAAACCCACCACAGCATGGAGGGGCGTAACCTGGTGCGGGTCGGGACGGTGGAACAGTTCGAGGGCAACCCTACCTTTGTGCGGGAGATGGACGCGCACGCGCCGGCCATCTCGCTCTATCCGAAGGTCGAGTATGATGAGGTTGCCTGGGGGATGACGGTGGACTTGAGCGCCTGCATCGGCTGCAACGCCTGCGTGATTGCCTGCCAGGCCGAAAACAATATTCCGATTGTGGGCAAGGAGGAGGTCGCCAAGGGCCGCGAGATGCACTGGCTCCGGGTGGACAGTTACTATCAGGGCGACCTTGCCAATCCGGCCATCCATCATCAGCCGGTGATGTGCATGCATTGCGAGAATGCGCCCTGCGAGGTGGTCTGTCCGGTAGGCGCGACTATGCATGACCATGAGGGGCTAAACACGATGGTTTACAATCGCTGTATCGGCACCCGCTACTGCTCCAACAACTGTCCCTATAAGGTCAGGCGCTTCAATTTCTTTCAGTATGCGGACCAGGAGACGGAAGTCTTGAAGCTGCAACGCAATCCGAATGTGACCGTGCGCGCGCGGGGGGTGGTCGAAAAATGCACCTACTGCGTCCAGCGGATCAGCGCCGCGCGCATCAATGCCAAGCTGGAGGGCAGGCCGATCCGCGATGGCGAGGTTGTCACCGCCTGCCAGGCGGCCTGCCCGACCGGCGCAATTGTTTTTGGCAACATCGCCGATCCAGAGAGCCAGGTGGCGCAGCGCAAAGCCTCGCCGCTCAATTATGGGCTGTTGGCGGAGCTGAACACCCACCCGCGCACCAGTTACTTGGCGCGGCTGCGCAACCCCAATCCGGAGCTGGAAGGAGGAAGCGCCTGATGGGCGCCGGGCGTATCTCAAAGGATGTATCGAAAACGGATGCGCTGATCGGTGCGGGCCATACCTTCCGCTCGATCACTGAACGGATCTCCGGCATTGTCTTGAGCCGCAGGGCGCCGGCGGCCTGGTTCCTCGGTCTGGCTGTAGCGCTGGCGCTGCTTTTGGTCTTCTTCTATGCCGTGACCTATCTGCTGATCGCCGGCATCGGCATTTGGGGCGTCAATATTCCGGTGACCTGGGGTTATGGCATTGTCAACCTCGTCTGGTGGATCGGCATCGGCCATGCCGGCACCCTCATCTCGGCGATCCTCCTGCTCTTCCACCAACAGTGGCGCACCTCGATCAATCGCTTTGCCGAGGCCATGACCCTCTTTGCCGTGCTGTGCGCTGGGCTGTTTCCGCTGCTCCACCTGGGGCGGCCCTGGCTGGCCTACTGGATCTTTCCCTATCCCAACACCTTTGACCTGTGGCCCCAGTGGCGAAGCCCGCTGGTCTGGGATGCGTTTGCCATCGGTACCTATGCGACTGTGTCGCTGATCTTCTGGTATATCGGCCTGATCCCTGACCTGGCGTCGCTGCGCGACCGGGCGGAGCGGCTATGGGTGCGCTATGTCTTCGGCGTGCTGGCGCTTGGCTGGCGCGGCGCGGCCCACCATTGGCAACGGTATGAGACGGCGTATTTGCTCTTGGCGGCCCTGGCGACGCCTCTGGTGGTCTCCGTACATTCGGTGGTGAGCTTTGACTTTGCTGTATCGCTCCTGCCCGGTTGGCATTCGACTGTCTTTCCGCCTTACTTTGTGGCGGGCGCCATCTTTTCCGGCTTTGCCATGGTGCTGGCGCTGCTCATCCCGCTGCG
>DATLZJ010000803.1:0-2851 GCA_035574055.1 Caldilineaceae bacterium | reverse complement strand
AGCCTGGCGACGGTCAGTGGGCCGCCTACCCTGCCGCCGGCGACCTCGCGCCGGCCCGCCACGCCTGCTGCCTTGCCGGCGTGGGCCGGCGTCGGGCGGTTGAGCGCCGCCGACTATGAACTGGTGCAAACGACGCTGGCGCGCCACCAGGCCGGCCAGCTCAGCCCTGACCTGTTGCGCCGGGTCGCAGGGGTGATCGCAACCAAAGTGGGGCAGCCGCCGTCATCAGAGTACGGAGACGCTGAAGCTGGCGCGCTGCGCGCAGCGGGGGAGCCGCTGGAGTTCCTCCAGGCTGTCGCCGACGCCTATCGCCAGCAACAGGACTAAACCATCTCGATACTTGTTGGCCGGAGACCTGAATGGAGCGGAAGGACCAGCCTGAATATAACCCTATGATCCGGGATTTGCCGGTGGACCTGCGCCCGCGCGAGCGGCTGGCCTATGCCGGAGCCGCCGCGTTGAGCACGGCGGAATTGTTGGCGATCATCCTGCGGGTCGGCGGGCGCGGGGAGAATGTGATCCGTATGGCCGAGCGGCTGCTGGCCCGCTTCGGCGGCATCGCCGGGCTGGCCCAGGCCAGCTTTGACGAGCTATGCC
The DNA here is from genome assembly GCA_035574055.1 of Caldilineaceae bacterium. GTDB lineage: Bacteria > Chloroflexota > Anaerolineae > Caldilineales > Caldilineaceae > QEUY01. Next base: position 2,254 of record DATLZJ010000803.1, on the reverse strand, counting down.
AGCAACACGGCATGGGCGAGGCCAAGGCCACCCAGGTCAAGGCGGCGCTGGAGCTGGGCCGCCGGCTGCTGGTGGCGGCGCCCCAAGACCGGCCCCAGGTGCGCAGCCCCAGCGATGTGGCAAACCTGTTAATGGTGGAGATGGGGTTGCTGGAGCAGGAGCACCTGCGCACGGTGTTGCTGGATACCAAGAACTATGTGCAGCGGGTGGCGAATGTCTACGCAGGCAGCCTCAACGCCGCAGCCGTCCGGATCGGCGAGGTCTTCCGCGAGGCGATTCGCGCCAACAGCGCCTCCATTATCGTGGTGCACAACCACCCGAGCGGCGACCCGACGCCCAGCCCCGAAGATGTGCGCGTGACCGAGATGCTCGTCGAGGCCGGGCGGCTGCTCGATATTGAGGTGCTGGACCACCTGATCATCGGGCGCAACCGCTATGTCAGCATGAAAGAGCGGGGATTGGGGTTCAAGTAGCCCTGGCGTCCGGCGCGTGATCTAGCTCTCTTCAGGTTGCTGGTGCCGGCTGTGCTGTACCAGCCGGTCGGTGAGTTCGCGTACCGTGTTGTTGGAGAGCCTGGCTTCCTTGGCGCGGCGGCGCACATAATCCTTGATCTGGTCGGCGCGCAGCACCGGAATGGTGGGATTCTCCAGGCTGATCTGCATCTCAGGGTTGAGAAAGACGGCGACCGGCTCGATGGGCACCTTGTCGAGCGCCTTGCCGGTCTCCCGGCTGGATTCGTCTGCGCCGTTGGCGCTGTTCTGGCCCAAGACTTGGCGGAGTTTGCGTACCTGGGACTCCAGCTCGAAGGCAGGATTGCCCACGCCCTCGCGGGCGAAGATGGTGAAGAAGCGCCCCAGGCTGAACGGCTCGCGCCAGCGGTCGCCCTGGACAATCACCCGGCCCCGGTCGCTGCGCAGGGCAAAGACCAGGATGCCGCACGGCCCCACCAGCACGTGGTTGGCCGGCAGGCTCCAGGCAAAATAGGCGTACTTGTCGTCAAAGCCCTTCATGCTGCGCGCCAGCATCTCGTCGGGGCGGGCAATGACGCGGATGCCGGGCCAGCGCCGGCGCGCGAAGCGGTTGATGAAATAGCTGCCGAAGCTGGCAAAGATAAAGCCCAACGGCAGCGCGGCAAAGCTGATCCAGGCCCAGTACGTTTGGAGAAAGCGCGTGATCGGGTTCGTCGCCGGTTGGTCCGGTGGATACCAGGTGGGGACAAAGCTGGCGATCAAGCCGATAAAGAGGATGAGCAGGCCGATCAGGCTCAAGCGGCGCCCCAAGTTCTCTTTGCGCTTGATTTCGTTCAGATTGCGATACAGCTTCATGACTAAACCTTTGCCAGAGACGGTGCGATGGAAATCGGAGTAGATTAGGTGGGGACCGTCTTGAGCGCGCCTTCGTCAAATTTGCCCTGGGGGCGCATGGTCGAGTGAGCGATACCCTCTTGAATCTTGGTCTGGATGCGCTGCTCGATGCCCTGTTTGGCGACCCGGATCGAGTGGCAAATGGCATTGGCCCGGCTGCGCCCGTGGGTGACGACCACCATCCCGGCCAGCCCCAGCAACACCGCGCCGCCATATTGGCTGTCGTCCATGCGGGTGCGCAGCCGGCGCAGCGCCGCCTGGGCCAAAAAGGCGCCCACGCTGCTGATCGGGCCGGCGGTCAGCTCCTCCAACATGACCCGTTGCAGCATTTTGGCCGTCGCCTCGGCAGTCTTGAGGAAGATGTTGCCGGTGAAGCCGTCGGTCACGACGACATCTACGATGCCTTCCATCACGTCCTTGCTTTCGACATTGCCCTGGAAGTTGATGCCAGGCGTCGCGGCCAGCAGGTTATAGGCGCTGATCACCAACTGGTTGCCCTTGCCCTCCTCTTCGCCGTTGCTCAGGATGCGCACCGAGGGGCTGTTGACCCCCATAATGTGCTTGGCGTAGAGGCTGCCCATGATGGCGAACTGCTGGAGATGCTCCGGGCGCACATCGGCGTTGGCGCCAATGTCCAGGATAACACAAAAGCCCCGGTGGGTGGGAAACGGCGAGATGAGCGCCGGGCGCAGAACGCCCTCCATGCGCCCGATCTGGAAGATGCCCGCCGCCAGCGCGCCGCCGGTATTGCCCGCGGTGACAAAGGCCTGGGCTTCGCCGTTGCGTACCATGCGGCTGGCGACCACCATGGAGCTGTCCGGCTTGGCGCGAATGGCGTTGGCCGGCTTGTCGCTCATCTCAATGACCTGGCTGGCGGGAACGATAGGCAG
>DATLZJ010000802.1:0-3613 GCA_035574055.1 Caldilineaceae bacterium | reverse complement strand
TGGGCCGTCCCACCGGTCTCGTCCTGAACGCTGCCGGCGTGGCCGTCGCCATGACCGTTGCCGGCGCGCGTCAGGAAGCCGACGCGACCACCATAGGCCAGCCGCAGGTTCTCTTCGGTAAAGACCTCGCTAACGGGGCCGCTGGCGATGCGGCGCACATTAAGCAACATCACCCAGTCAAAGTATTCGGGCACGGTCTGCAAATCATGGTGGACGACCACCACCGTCTTGCCCGCGGCGCGCAGTTCCTTGAGCAGCGTCACGATGGCGCGCTCGGTGGTGGCGTCTACGCCCTGGAAGGGTTCGTCCATAAAGTAGATTTGCGCATCCTGCACCAGCGCGCGCGCCAGAAAGGTGCGCTGCTGCTGGCCGCCGGAAAGCTGGCTGATCTGGCGCTGGGCATACTCCTTCATGCCCACCTTTTCCAGCGCCTCCAGCGCGGCGGCGCGCTCGCGGCGGCCAGGCCGGCGAAACCAGCCCAGCGCGCCATACCGCCCCATCGTCACCACGTCGAGCACACTGGTGGGGAAGTCCCAGTCCACACTGCCGCGCTGGGGTACATAGCCGACCAGGTGTCGCTGCTCGCTGTAGGGCCGCCCGTAGATGAGCACCTGGCCGGCGGCAATGGGAAGCAGCCCCAGGATGGCCTTGATCAGCGTGGTCTTGCCGGCGCCGTTCGGCCCGACAATCGCCATCAGGGTGCCGGCGGGCACAGTCACATCTACATCCCAAAGCACAGGGCGGTCGCCATAGGCGACGGTCAGGTCTGTTACCTCGATGGCCGGTGTGCGGATGGCCTCGCCCGCGGCCAGCTCGGTCACGGGCTGGGCAAGTTGCTTGACGGGCTGCATGGTCTCTCCATCTGGTCTAGTCGGTCTCGCCCAGCAAGGCGCCGACGATGGTATCAATGTTGTGGCGCACCATACCGATATACGTACCCTCCGGCGTGCCGGGGTCGCCCATCGCGTCGGAGAACAATTGGCCGCCGATGGCCACCTCGAAGCCCTGAGCCGCCACCGCAGCCTGGAGCGCCTCGACATTGCGGACCGGCACCGACGATTCGACAAAGATGGCCCGAATCTGGCGCTCGACGATAAAGCTCGCCAGGTCGCGCACATCGGCGGTGCTGGCTTCGGTGGCGGTGCTGATGCCTTGCAGCCCGCGCACCTCGAAGCCATAGGCGCGGCCAAAGTAATGGAAGGCGTCATGGGCAGTGATCAGGACGCGCTGCTCGGCGGGCAGCCGGTTGGCCTGCTCCTGGACATAGGCGTGCAGCGCCTCCAGCTCTTTCAGATAGGCGTCAGTATTGGCGCGGTAGTCGTCGGCGTGGTCCGGGTCCACCTCGATGTAAGTATCGCGTACCGCCTCGACGGCTTTCATCCACAGGGTCACGTCGAACCAGACATGCGGGTCATATTGGTCGGCGTAGGCAGCCCAGGGCAGGAGCAGAGAGGGATCAATGGTCTCGGCGACGGCGGTGACGGTCTTGCGCTCGCCTAGTTGCTCCAGAATCTCGGCCATCTGTGCTTCAAGAAAGAGACCATTATAGAAGATGATGTCGGCGTTTTGGAGCAGACTTACATCGCCCTCGGTGGCGACGTAGAGGTGAGGGTCTACACCTGCACCCATGAGACCCGTCACGGCCACATGATCGCCGCCGACGATCTGGGCGATATCGGCGATCTGGCCGATGGTGGCGACCACCTGGAGGGGACCGCCGTCATCGGTGGCGGCAGCCCTGGGTGAGCCACAGGCCGCCAGGGACAGACCCAGCAGTAACCAGAGCAGTAGAATGAGGATACGACGGTGCAACATAGCTCGAACTCCCGTGTGAACGGCGCTACGGAGGCAAGCGCCTGGACGCTGGTTTATGGACCAAAAAGCCAAGTGTGAACTGGACGCAGCCCAGTATTTAGCCTAAACAAACTTTTGAGCCATGTTACATCACTTCTTCTTTTGTGTCAACTAAATAATTAGGCGCGCGAACGCCCTTGCCTGCACAAGGCAGCGCGGCAAGGATATCGCCCCTACGAAGCTACAGAAAGATGACTATAGGTAAGAGGCTTAGGCAAAGACGCTTATGCAAAGACGACGGCGCACCACAACAAGGCAACGGCGCAGGCCGTCGCTTGGACATGGACCAGCAAGAGCTTCTCGCGCAGCACCTGGCCGGTGGTTGCGAGCGGCTGTTCTGTGTAGGAAAAGAAGTTGGCCGTGTTGACCGCAAAGCCGATGAGGCCAAAGGCACAGACAATCAGCGCAAAGACCAGAATCGCATTGCTAGAGGGCCAAAGAGCGGGCCAGAGGGGGACTGCCAGGATACGGTAGAGCAAGGGCGCGCACAGACCCAGAACGGGGATCAGCAAAGCCACAGGCCGGCGCACATGGGTAAGACGAGTCACATACATGGCGAGACGATTCGCGCCCGCCACCGTTACAAAGAGCAGCAGCCAGGAGAAGATTCCGGCGACTGTCTCCATCCCCAGCGCCATCAGGAGAGGACGAAGCGCCAGCCAGGCCAGCGAGATGCCGATGTAGTATTGAGTATTGGCAAGGATGTACATTCGGTGCTGGAGCGCATGGAAGGGCGTAAGCACAGGCGATGGAGGCTCGCCGGCTGCCGCCGCCGTGGAGAGGGTAGGGGTGGGCGGGTTGTTGGGCATCGTCCCAAACATCATGGCTGTGCCCATCAGCACCAGGAACCCCATCAACAACATACCCATCACGATTTCAAATTCAGGCACGCCGGTATTGATGCGCATGTTGGCCATAAAGATGGCCGACGCAACGGCAAAACCGGAGAGGGTGCCGGTGATACCTGTGAAGGCGCCGGCGACCCGCGCAATATCCCAAGGCGAGGTCTCGGCGCAGAGGCGCGGGCGGCGATCTGCCACAAAGATGATAAGGGAGACGACCACAAGCAGCAGGAGGGGACCGATCAGCCACATATTGACCTCCATCCAATCCAGATATAGCTGCCTTAGCCGAAGCGTGCGCATGCGTATTCGCGATGGGGGTATGCGCTTTCTGGCCGCTCTGACTCTGCTGTCCGCCGCGTTCTCTCTCATAAAATCGTGAACACGGCTGCTGTTCACACTCTCAGGCAATAGATCGTAGGTGCGGCATCCTACCGCACGGCTTCCTGGCGTCGCGTCTTCCCGCTCGCACGAAAAGCGGCAGCGCTGACGCGCCCTTCCCTGTTGGCCGCATGGACCCCGCGTGCTCACGCTGTGCCATGTCTGCTGGGCCGCTCGTGGGCGGCGCCTTGCTTTCTATGCCGCGAAGGTTCAGGATGGACCTTTGCGGGGACGCAGGCCAGGCGCGTCCGGGCGAGGCCGCGCCTGTTCTCGCAGCCAGCGCGTGCGGTAGGATACCGCACCTACGCGTGCTGCCAGGGCGTGCGCGCCACGAGTGGCGCCGGATACCGCACCTACGGGGAGGCTGCGCCCTGCTGTTCACGAGAATATGACACTTTTCACGCCGGCGGCGCTAAACAGGCGCCGACTCTGGCGGGCGCGTAGGCCCTAGGTTGGCCTCTGCGCCGTCCATAACTTCGTCTGGAATTCGGGCGTCGCGGTCGTGGTAAGCCTGGTGGACGATCTGGCCGTCGGAA
>DATLZJ010000801.1:0-6530 GCA_035574055.1 Caldilineaceae bacterium | reverse complement strand
CCCGCCGATCCAATCGTAACACATCATAGCCCTTCGTGCGCCGCTTACAACAAAAATTACAGAACCAGCCCGTAGGGGCGGTATCCTTACCGCCCAATCTGGGATAGACACGCTCGTGCGGCAAGGATGCCGCGCCTACGACTTGATACTGCCCTACGCGGTGGGCCGCCTATGCTGCGCAAGCCCTACAATAGGAGCCACAAAACCAGCGATAGCGTCACCATGCTGGCAAGCGTGGTCACAAAGATCACCGACGCCACCAGCCTGGGCGCGGCGTCGAACTCGGTCGCCAGCACCGCGGTCATGACTGCGGTCGGCATAGCAGCCTGCAAGATGACCACATCACGCCCAACGCCGCTCACCCCAAAGAGCAGGCACAACTGCCAGGCGAGCAACGGCCCCAGCACCAGCCGCACCACGGCGCTGCGCAGGATCACCGCCTGCCCCTGCATCACCGGCGCCGAGCGAAGCTGGACGCCCAGCAGCACCAGCAACAACGGGATGGCGGCATTGGCCAAGAGATCAATGGCTCGAAAGAGGGGCAGCGGCGCCTCGCCCCCCAGCCAATTGAACAACAGCCCTGCCGTCGCCGCGTAGATCATGGGCGTCCGCAGGCTTTGGCGCAGCGAAGCCAACAAAGAAGCCTGCCCCGACGACGCCACCACAACGCCCACCGTGTTGCTCAAAAACGAGCTGACCACATAGTAGAGCGTGCCGAGCGCCAACCCCGCTTGCCCGAAGGCGAAAAAGCAGATGGGAATGCCCATGTTGCCGTTGTTGGAGACGGCGCTGGTCAAGATCAGCGCAGCCCGCCGCCGGCGATCCTGGTCGAAGCCGATGAGCCAGCCCATGGCGCCCGCAGCCACCGTCACCGCCGCCGCGATCAGCGCGATCTGCTGAAGCGCCTGAAAGTCAATCTCCATCTGATAGAGACTGCGAAAGACCAACGACGGCGTCGCCAGGTAAAAGGTCACTTGGCCCAGCGCCCGGCCCTCAATCGGAATCTTCCAGGCCACCAGAAAGCCCGCAAAGGCGATCAGAAAGACGGGCAGGACCGTCTCGACGAAGATGGGGAGCAGGCGGTCAAAGACAAACATTGCCCGGACCGGCGCTAGCTAGGCTTGGCAGCCGGTCCGTTGCTCCCAGAGACGCCTCCCACTGGGCCACGCGCGGCCTCGGCGTGCGCGGGCGCACTCTCCCCCCTGCCGCCGCCTGCCTCATCGCCCAAGTCTACCTCCCCTAGCTCGCCATCTCCCAACTCGCCATCGTCGCCGGCCATCTCCCCTATCTGGACATTGTGGAAGACCTCGTAGTGGTCCAGGGTGGGCGCAAAGAACTCCACCACATACTCGTTGGGCACCCCCATGGGTTGGCTGATCTCCTCAAGCAGGGTATGGATAAAGGCCCGGCGTTGGGCGGCCTTGAGCTGGCGCGTGGACTCATCCCAGATCAGGATGGTGCCATAGACCCCTTCGCCTGTGTAGTGGAGGTCCAGCTTACCGATGGTCAGCGGAAGCTGGTCCTCCTCGTCAATCTGGTCCAGGTCGAAGAGCGCATATTGCTCTGAACTGCTGGTCCGCACTAGGCGCTTGAGCTTCAGGTTCACGGCAGGCTACTCGTCCTCGTCGTCCAGGTCCTGATCGTCGAAGTCTAGCTCGTCATCGTCCGGCTCGTACTCGCCTAGCGCCCGCTCGTCCATCTCATACCACTCGTCGGAGGGGTCCACATCCCACTCCTCCTCATCGTCCAGCGATTCGTCGAAGAGAGAGACGGCATTGACCTCGGCGTAGAACTGCATCTCCTCCAATGCATGTTCGGCGGCCTCTGCCTCGACGGCATTATCGCCCGCCATGATCATCTCTAGCGCGTCGCTGGCATCCTGCCCGCCGATGCGGCCCAATGCGAAGATCGAGGCCAGCCGCACATTCTCATCGTGGTCATTGAGCAAGTCGAGCAGATCATCCAGCGCGGCGCGCGCCTCCAACTCGCCACAGGCGATGGCCGCCTCGGCGCGCATGGCCGGCGAAGGGTTGCGCAGTTCGGCCCGCACCAATCCCCGCCAACGAATATCTGCGCTGCGGCCCATCGCAAAGAGGGCGCTCACCCGCATGGGTTCATCGGGCGAATAGTAGGCATCCTCGATCAACTGGCGCACGCCGGCCTCGCCGGAAAAGGCGATGGCCTCCAGCGCCCGCCGCCGTACCTCCAGCGGCGCGGATGCATCGGTATGGACGGCCAGCAGCGCCTCCTCAGCGCGCATGGCGAGCGCCGTATCCAACTCCTCCAGCTCGCCGGCCAGCACATAGCTGCCCAGCGCCGTGGCCGCTGCGGCCCGGACCATGGTCGCCGGATCGTTGTAGAGCAGTTGCACCAGCGGGCCGATCAGATCGGCATCCTGATCCTCCCACAACCCGCGCACAGCCGCCTGGCGCACATCGGCGTCGGCGTCGCCCAGCGCCACGCGTAGCATCGGCCCCAGGTGCAGGTCCAGATTCTCCTCGGCCAGGTTGACCAGTTGGTTGATGACCTCCCGCCGTTGGATGACCGGGATCTCCTCCCAATGTTGGCGCAGCGTCTCGGCGTCGGTGCGCGACAGGTCGGAGAGGGCATAGAGTTCGTGGAGCGGCGGCAGCCCTTGCTCATGGGTCAGCCGGTGCAGCAACTGATCCAATGAGATCGTCGCGCGGATAGGCGGTACGGCGTCGTCCCACACTTCCTGCTCATCCTCCGGCCCGACGATCTCAAAGTCTTCGCCGAGAGCTTCACTTAACCGGCGCAGCGTTTGCGCGTCCAGCCCCTCTAGCTCATCACCGGACAGCGCATCATTAGACAGCTCATCGTCAGGTCTAAGCTCAAAGCGGCGCTCACCGGCGCCTGTCTTCCGCCTCAAGTCGTGATTGGGGCGGCGGTGCTGGGCCTGCGGCTTGTCTTGGTTATTCTTTTGCTTGTGCTTCTTGCCTTTTGCCATTGTTCCAACACATCTACACCGGATCGGTGATCCGTCTAGTTCCAGGTAAAGCCCCACACCTCACTCGGCGGGCTTACCGGTATCCGCTCATTCTCTGCCTCACCACTGTCTGCCCCGTCTGGCGTCCCGACCACCTCGACCCACCAGCGCCACTGGCGACCATAGGACTGTGGCGCCAGTCCGCAAAGGCTTGTCGCCACGGCCCAGGCCGTTTGGGTTGAGGTGCGGGGCTGGGCCAGAATCCAGGTGATTTGCTCTTCACCGCCGGCGCTACGCCCGCTGACAAAGCCCAAATGGAGCACATAGCGATCGTTCTCCTGGATGCCAGGCGCTCGCTGCCAGATTAACGTCGCCGGCGCGTCGCAGCTCAGGCTCGCGCCATCGGCTGGGCTGCGCAACAGCGGCGCAGCCAGCCGGTAGGCTTCTGTGGCGCTCGCTGTCGCTTCGGGTGTCGGCGTCGCCGCTGCGCTTGCCTCTGGCGCTGTGGGGCTGGCCGCAGGCGTCGCCGTCGAAGTCGGCGGTAGCGTTGGCGTCGGCGGCGTCTCGGGTGTCGGCGTGGCCGGAATAATCAAAATCTGCCCTGGCTGGATGCGAAAGACCTCGCTTTGCGAGATATTGTTGGCCTCCATCAGCTCGTCTACCTCAACATTGTGACGAGCGGCGATAGTGACCAGCGTATCGCCCGCCTGCACCGTATAGACCACCGCCGTTGGCTGGGGCGTCACCTGTGCGACGGCTCCCTGGTCCTCGATGGCAGCCGGCGTCGTCACAGCCACCGCGCTCTCGACGACGGTAGGCGTTGCGCTCGGCATAGCAGTGGGCGCAAGCTCCGGCGTGTTGGTCGGCGTCGCCGTCGGCAGCGCTGCGGCTTGGGCGGGCGTCGCATCTGCCGAAGCCGCCAGCGGCAGCGGGGCAGCGCCTGCCAGGAGCGAGCTTTCCTCCTCCACCCCGACACCCGGCGGCAGGGCCGGCGGCCCGCTGGCGAGCAGGTCCGTTGCAATCGTTGGGGTTGGGTTGCCGCCCAGGGTAATGGCTACCGGACCTGTGTTGAGCAGCGGCGCCGCGCCGCTGGCCGGCGCGGGCGTCACGACAATCACAACCTCCGGCTCAATGCGCTGGCCGATCACCGTCAATCCCGCGGCCAGCCGTTCCCGCGCCCAAGCGAAGGGGTTGCCGCTTTCCCAGCGGCTGGCAACCATCAGCGCCAGCAGGCCCGCCAAAATGACCGGCGCACCCCAAGTCAGCAGACGGGGAGGCGCCGGGTGCAACTCTCGGCCACAATGGGGGCACAGCACCAGCTCTGATGATGCCAGCCCACCGCAACGCGCACAGCGGACCTTCTTGGGCCGCCGCTTCAAGCTCTCGCCGCACGCCGGGCAGACGCTGGTATGCCCCCAGGCGACTGCTCCACAGGCCGGACAGGGGCGCGAAGCCACAGCGCGCAACCCGGAAATGGCGCCGGCTGCCGGCGGTGTGGGGGAAGGGCCAGGGGCTGACTGCGCCATCAGCCTTGAGTCAGGTAAATTCGCCGGACGATTGGTCATGGGAACTGCATGGGTCGCTGCTGGCTCCGCTCAAGCCTACGCTGGTCAGCATACCGGCATCCGTGACCCACCCTTCTACAAGATGCCTTCTACAAGACGCCTTCCACAAGACGCGCGGCGGCGCGAGCGAGGCTTGGAGTCGGGTCACGCTATTGTCCCAGGATCGAGATCCAGTCAATGGTCTGTTGGGCCGTGGTAATGTCCCGCACCGTCACCAGAACCAACAGGCCCAGCAACAGCATAAAACCGACCATGTGGATCAGCCCCTCACGCTCCGGATTGACTCGCCGGCCGCGAATGGCCTCGAACAGAATAAAGAGCAGCCGCCCACCGTCCAGCGCCGGCAACGGCAGCAGGTTGGTAACGGCCAAGGCTGCGCTCAACACCGCCGACAACCGCCAGATGGGGAACCATAGCCCCGTGTCCAGGGTCGCATTGACCGCCCCTCCCACCATCTGGGCGATGCCCACGGGACCGGTCAGTTGCGCATCGCTGGGCGATACCTGTCCCATGAGCAGCAAGGCCGGCAATTGCAGCACCAGCACCACATACTCCAGCGTGCTGCGCATCCCCTGCCACAGCGCCTGGGGCAAGGAGAGCGTCGCCAGCATACTGAGCGGGCCGATCTGCACCCCTAGCGCGCCTTCGCCTTGGGGCGGGTTGACGCGCGGCGTCACCTGCACAGACAACAGCTCGTCGCCCCGCAACAAGGTCACGGTCACTTCCTGGCCTGCATGGCGGGCAATGACCTCGTTGAGCGGGTTGTTGGCGCTGATGACGATGTCGTTGACCGAATAGATCAGGTCGCCGGGTTGGAGACCTGCCTGCTGCGCCGGGCTGCCTTCGGCAATGGCTGTCACTTCGGTGCTCATGACCGGCGCGTACTTAACGCCCGCCAGCAACGCTTCCTGATCCACATCTGCGGCCAGCGGCAGGTCTAGCCGCTCCCCCGCGCGCAGCACCGTCAGGGTGCGGGCGGTGGGGTCGCCCGCTGCTTGCTGAAGCACCTCGTAGTCAAAGCCGGGAACGGCGCTGACCAACACCGGACGGCCGTTGAGGCGCAACAGCACATCGTTCTCCTGCAACCCTTGCGCCTCGGCAGCCGGCGTCAGGGCTGTGACCTGGGCATAGCCGACAACAGCCGGAAAGCCGGCCATATAACTGGCCGCAAAGAGGGCCACGGCTAAAATGGCGTTCATCGCCGGCCCGGCGACCAGCGTGGCGGCGCGCGCCCAGCGGCTGGCAGCGTTGAACGAGCCGGGCGTCATATCGCCCATATCTTCACCCTTCATGCGGGCAAAGCCGCCGAAAGGGATCAAATTCAAGGTAAAGTCAGTGCCGTCATAGCGAAAGAGCTTGACCAGCCTGGGCGGATAGCCCATGCCAAACTCTTCGACCACGATGCCATTGCGCCGGGCAACCCAATAGTGGCCCAGCTCATGAAAGAAGACCAGGACCCCCAAAACAATCACAAAGGAGATTACTGTCAAAGCCATGATTTGCCCTTTCGCCGGCCAGGCCAGCCGCGCCGGCTTACCCGCCGCGCCGCGACCAGAGGGACCGGCGCACCACACACCGCCCCATTATACTCGTTGCCAACTTCATCCTGCAAAACAAACTGAGAAGACGCCCTGCTGCCTCTGAGCGGTCCAGGAGGGCGATGCCGGCATCGCCGCCCCGCGTTTCCAGCCCTGGGGCGGTGACTCGCGCGAGTTGCTTATGGGGCTGCTGTGGGGAATGAATCAGGTGAGCCGCCGCGGATGCGGGTGCCCGGCGCCTGTTCTGGCGCGCAGAGGGCCGTATGCAGGACGCCCGGCGCCAGCCCGCTACCGATCAACACCTCCAACCCCGGCCAGCGCTCAATCCACGCCAGCGCCTGGCGCACCTTGGCGGCCATCCCGCCGGTCACATCCACGCCGTGGCTGCCGCCCAACCCGGCCCCCACCGTCGCCAGCGTCGCCGGAGTGATGAGGGGTACTAACTGCGCCGCCGGTTCTGCCAGTGGATCGGCGGTATAG
>DATLZJ010000800.1:0-3942 GCA_035574055.1 Caldilineaceae bacterium | reverse complement strand
GAGCGATGTGTCACTCTTGCTCAACCTCCTGCCCCGCCACACGCTCGCCAGCCTGGCCCAAGAGTCCAATCTGGACGCCGACGTGATCCAGGGCCATTTGCAGCCCCACGCCAGCAAGATCAAGGTGCTGGCCGCGCCGCCCGATCTGGCCCAACTGGTGGAGCTGCCGGTGGAGAACTGGCGCTTGATCCTGCGCCAACTGGCCGAGTCCTCGCCCTATATCATTGTGGATACATCGCCGGTGATCGATCCGCTCCTGTCAGAGGTGTTAACGCTGGCCGACGATATTATTGTCGTCACCGGCCCCGACCTGGCGAGCCTGCGTAGCACGGTTGTGTTGCTGCAAAGTCTGGATGAGGAGGAGAACCTCCACGCTCGCACCCATGTGGTGCTCAACCGCGCCGGCGTGCGCGGGGGGGTGAGCGAGCGAGCGGCTGCCGCCCAGGTGGGCGAGCGTCTGGCCGCGGCCATCCCCGATGACGCGGCGTTGGCGACTTTTGCCCTCAACCGCGGTGTGCCCTTTGTGTTGAGCCATCCGCGTTCCCTCTTGAGCCGCCACCTCCATGAGCTGGCCGGCAAGGTGTTTGGCCTGAAAGCGGCGGCTAAGACCGCCGCCCAGCCGCGGCGCAGCCTGTTATCCTTCGGCAAGCGTGAAACCGCCCAGCGACGCGTGAAGGGCGCAGCGGCTGCCTAGGATTGGTTAGGGTGCATTTGGTGATTTCGTAGGGGCAGGTCTTGTCCCTGCCCGCCGCCCATCACGGGCGCCCACCAGGGGCGCCCCTACCCAAACAGGCCCTTAGCCATCGGGTAGTTATCGAGACGGGAAAGGAAGAGGAATTCGATGGAGAATTGGAGAGAGGCTGCACTGATCCTGCTGCTGGGCCTCGCCGGTGGGTGGGGGGTCAATCTGCTGGCCGACACGCTGCCGGAGCGGCGCTCGCTGCGCGCCTCCTGGAGGGCGCCGTGGGCGGCCCTGAGCGGTCACACAGCCCACGGCTGGCGCACCCGGTTGGTTTTTTTGGCGGCAATTGCGCTGGCGGCGCTTGCCTATGGGCAAAAGGGGCTTACCCTCCAGAGCGGCGTGACCGCGCTCTATGCCTGGTTTTTCCTGGCGATTGCAGTCATTGACCTGGAGCACCGGCGCGTCTTGAACTGGATGCTGGGGCCGGCGCTGTTGATCATGGCCGCCATCAGCCTGCTGCTGCGCTCTCCCCAGCCGCTTTCCGCGCTCCTGGGCGCGCTGGCGGGTTTCAGCTTCTTTCTGCTGTCTGCCCTGCTGCGCCGCGGCGGTCTCGGCATGGGCGATGTCAAGCTGGCCGGGATCATTGGGCTGGCGACCGGCCTGGGCGGCGTGGTGGTGGCGGTTGTGGTGGGCGTGCTGGCCGGTGGGGTGGCGGCGCTGCTCCTGCTCTTCTGGACCCGCTTTGACCGCCGCGCCACCATGGCCTATGCGCCTTACCTGGTCTTGGGCGCATGGACGGCCCTCTTCTGGGGCCAATCGCTTTGGGCCTGGTACATCGCTTATTTTCAGAGCATCACGTCCTGAGCGACTTCGCTCAGAGGGAATGGCCGGAAATTGCTCCTCAGGATGAGCGCCGGTCTATGTCCCTGATACAAGGAGCGTTTGCATGAGTTGGGTATTGATCGTCGCCTTGCTGGTCTCGACGGCCATCTACGCCGCCATGATCGGCTTCTACCGTTGGTTGAGCTGGACGCGCGATGTCGAACAGCGCATGGCCGAATCCATGGCCCCGGTTGCCGCCGAGAATCACAAGCGCACCGCCCTGGCCGACCAGGTCAACCGGCGGTTGAGCCGTATGTCCTTCGCCGAGCGCATCGAGCGCCAGTTGATCGCCGCCGACAGCAACCTGTCGGTGGGCGAGTTCCTACTCTTCCGGGCAGGCATCACGCTGGGCGCGTTCTTCCTGGGCTGGCTGATCTCAGGCATGGCGGTGAGCGGCATTGCCCTGGCGATGGCAGGTTGGGCGGCTGTCGGCGTTGATCTGCGCCGCCGCCAGGCCAAACGCGCTAAAGCCTTTGCCAACCAACTGCCCGACATGCTGACCATGCTCATCGGCTCGTTGCGCGCCGGCTATGGCCTGCTCTACGCCGTGGCTGTGGTGGAAAAAGAGATGCCGGAGCCAATCGCCAGCGAGTTTGGTCGCGTGGTCAAGGAGACCGCGCTGGGCTATAGCATCGGCGAAGCCCTGGACCGGCTGGTGGAGCGGATGCAAAACGACGACCTGGCGTTGGTGGTGACGGCCATTCACATCCAGAACGAGGTCGGCGGCAGCCTGGCCGATGTGTTGGAGATCATCTCTAAGACCATCCGTGAGCGCATCCAGCTCCAGGGCCAGATTCGGGCCATCACCTCCCAGCAGCGCATGACCGGTTCACTGCTTACCGGGCTTCCCTTTCTTGTCGGGCTTGCGCTCATGATTCTCAACCCGGAGTATCTCATGGGCATCTTCCAGCCTGGGTGGATACTCGCCATTCCCATCGGCGCAACCATGATGGTGATCTTGGGCAACATTGTGATGCGTAAAGTCACGACCATAGATGTCTAGTGGTCAGTCAGGATGGACTCCTGTAGGGGCGCCCCTGGTGGGCGCCCGATGCGGGCAGGCACAAGACCTGCCCCTACAAATGCCATTGCTCAGATTACCTGACCCCTAGCCAGGCTCAGATGGACAGCGTACTTGTTGAATAGCACTGGATTGAATAGCACTGGAGACGCGCTATGGAGTTAACGCCCCTTTTGATCCCAATGTTGACAGCCGGCTGTGTGCTCTTGATTGCCGTCGCCCTGCGCGCCGGCGCTCGCAATCGGGTTTCAGCCGCAGCCGTGGCGATGGGCCGCAATGCTGTGCCAGACCTGCGCGAGCTGAAGCTGCGCCAGCCGTGGAGTGAACGTGTCCTCAAGCCCCTCCTCCGCCGGCTCTACCGGATGGGGCGCTACTTCACACCCTCCCGCGCCATTGCCCAGCTTCAAGAGAACCTGGTGACCGCGGGGCTGCCGGGCGGCCTGACCGTGACCGATTTTCTAGGGTTGCGGTTCCTGGCCGGCGCTTGCGTCGCTACCGTGGCCTTCACCGTCATGATCATGCGCCAGCCCCCCACCATGACGCTGGCGGCATCTATCGGCGGCTTCTTGTTGGGTATGTACATGCCCAACATGTGGCTCACCAGCAAGGCCAGGGCGCGCCAGAAGGCCATCGCCCGCGCCCTGCCCGATATGCTGGATATGATGTCCATCTGTGTAGACGCCGGTCTCGGCTTCGAGGCGGCCATGCAGAAGGTTGCTTACCAATCGAACAATGAGCTGGCGTTGGAGATGCGGCGGGTGATCAGCGAGATACGCGTCGGCGTCTCTCGCGCCGATGCGCTGCGCCACCTGGCCGAGCGTACCAAGGTGCCGGAGGTGGCGAGCTTTGTGGCTGTGTTGGTCCAGGCGGATAAGCTGGGCGTCGCCATCCGCAATGTCTTGGCGACCCAGTCCGTCCAGATGCGTATTCACCGCCGCCAGATGGCCGAGGAAGCGGCAGGCAAGGCGCCTATCAAGATGTTGATCCCGCTGGTGCTCTTTATCTTCCCGGCCCTCTTTGCCGTCTTGCTGGGGCCTGCCGTACCGCGGATCATGGCCGCCTTTTAACCGGTGCGTGGCCGGTGGCCTGCTACCGGCCACGCGCGCAACTACGTGGAGATAGCTATGAGCAATTCAATGGGCGCAAGTCGTTTTGAAGGCGCCGGCTCGTTTTGGAGCGAGCCGCCACAGGAGAGCCATCCGGCGCGCGATTCTCATGAGCCGGGTCGTGCAGCCTATCGTGGCGCAGCCGAGCCTCTATTTCCCATGGGGCCGGCGACGCCAGGGCCGGTGGATGTCTACCGGCCCTATGCGCCCTTCCTGCCGGCAGGGAATGAACCGGCAGAGGGCGCGCCGGC
>DATLZJ010000799.1:0-7391 GCA_035574055.1 Caldilineaceae bacterium | reverse complement strand
GCGGTTGCCGATATCCAACCCCTGAACCCGCGACCGCCACATGGGGAGGTGAAAGGTGTAGCCGATGAGGAGCCAGGGCGGGTCCTGGTCCAGCACATCGAGCGCCTGATCGATCAGGGTCTGCCGCGTGGCGGGGTCCGTCTCGTTGTCAATCTGGTCCAACAGTGCGTCGAACTCCGCATTGGAGTAGCCGCCCCAGTTCTGGGAGCCGCCGGTGCGCCACCAGAGGTTGGCTCGCGGCGAGATATCGGAGATGCCGTGGCCCGGCGTGTCAATCACCAACTGGAAGTTGCCCGCCTGCATTTCCTGGCCGAGCAGAGATCGCTCAATGATGCGGATCTCCGACTGGATGTTCAGGCTGCGGAGCAACATATCCTGGAGCGCCGGCGCCAATAGCTCGGCCTGGGGTCCGGCTGCCGCCAAAATCTCGACCCCTTGCAGGCCATCGGCATGGCCGGCCTCGGCCATCAGCGCCTGCGCCTCGGCCACATCCTCGCTCTTATCCTCCCGGTAGCCCGGCAGTTGGGCGATCTCCTCCGGCGGCGTCGCGTAGGGGTCGCCATAGGGGATCCAGCGCGTCAAGTTGATCTGCTCCTGGGTGGCGAAGGCTGTGATCAAGTTTTGCCGGCTGACAGCCAGGTGCAGGGCGCGGCGCATGGCTGGGGTATCGAACGGCTCTTTCTGCGCATTGATGATCACCCAGTAGGCCGCGAAATTGGGCAGCTTCGCGACGCCGACATCCGGGTTTCCCTCGCCTTCGGCCCAGGTCTCCACCGACACATTCCACGACAGGTCTGCCTGGTCGGTCAGCAGCGCCGTGCCGCGGTCGGACCAGGCCGCCACATGCAACATCTCGATCCCGTCCACATAAGGCAGCTCGGAATCCCAATACTCCGGGTTGCGCTCGAATGTCCACTTCTCCGCGGTGCGGTAGTCTACATACTTGAAGGCGCCGGTGCCTGGGGCAATCACTTCGCGCAGGTCGTAGTTATTTTCCTCCAGGGACTTCTTGGAATAGATGCACATGTTGGTGTTCGCCAGCACATCCAAGAAGTAGGCGCGCGCCGCGTTCAGCACAATGCGCACCGTCATCGGGTCCACCACCTCCACCGTGTCCACCATTGCCAGCTCTGCCTGGAGCGGGCTAATGATGTTTTCGGGCGGGTTCATGATGCGGTCGAGCGTCGCTGCCACATCATCGGCGGTAAAGGGTTCGCCGTCGTGGAACTTCACCCCCTCGCGCAACGCAAAGGTGTAGGTCAGGCCATCCTCGGAGACCTCCCAGCTTGCCGCCAAGTCCGGGATAATGGTGCGCAGGCCATCCACCAAGTTGCGCCGCACCAGGTTGTTGTACATCTGGCAAAGCACATGGGCTGCGCCGCCCTGGTGCAGGTCATAGTTGGCGGTCGTCACGCCGAAGGCAGTGCGGATCACGCCGCCGCGCTTCGGGCTGCCGCCCGGTCGTAACAGCCCACCTTCGGCGCTGGCCGGCTGCGCCGGGGCTGCCGGCGCCGCGGCTTCACCGCCTGTCTCGACCGGCGCTGGCGTGGATGGGGCGCAAGCCGCCAGCAGCCCCGTCCCGGCCCCGATCCCCATGACTTGTAGAAATGTGCGGCGGGAGACCCGGCGCGGTTGTCCCCTGGCGGCTCCGTTCGACTGCTCGTTCATAACCTCCTCCTTTGGTGGTCATTGCATGGTTTACGGCATGGCAAGCGGATGATGGGGAGGCCGGTCTGCTGGCCGGATGCGATGCAGCATCCAGCCAGCGCCAGCAAAAGAATCTCTCATTTCCCAATGGAATGGGCGATGGAGACCGTCATAGAAAGCCGTGCAGCTATTGTAGGTGCGCTATCCTAGCGCACGCTCCGGCTGTTGCGAGCCTGTGCGGTAGCGATGCCGCACCTACGACATCGCTAGCAGGACACGCCCGTACACGCCGGCAGTGGCGCCAGCGCCTACACTCAACGGTACTGATGATCGTCTCCATGCTAGCCGCACAGAGGGGAGCATGAGCGGTCTGACCATCCAACCACTGGCTTGATTATAGGTCGCAGCCGCGCGTGTGTCAACCGTGGCGCAGCGACTCCCTGCCGATCACATGGTCGCGCCTCGTCTAGCGCATGGCGCTGCGCACCCGCTCGGCCACACCGGCAGCATCCAGGCCATAATACTGGTACAGGTAATAGGGCGCGGCGATGGCCGAATATTCATCCGGCGGAAAGCCGATCCGCACCAAGTTGACACCGCCCACGCGCGCGTCCACCAAAGCGTCGGCGATGGCCGTGGCGACGCCGGTGCGGGTGTTGTGCTCTTCGGCCACAAAGACATAGGGCATGCCCTCGATCAACGACAGCACCCCCTCGACATCAAAGGGCTTGATGGTGTGCAGGTCCGCCACCGTCAGCTCGATGCCCTCGCCGGCCAGGGTTTCGGCGGCAGCGCGCGCCGCGGCGACCATGATGCCGTTGGCGAAAAGCACGCCGTCGCCGCCCGTCCGCAGAACGCTGACCTTGCCGAACTCCCACGGCTCGCCCTCCTGATAGGCGTCGGCCTCGCGCCCGCGGCCCATGCGGAAGTAGATCGGCCCCTCTACGTCCACCGTCTGGCGCAAGGCTTGCTCCAGGCTGTAGGCATCCGCCGGGCAGACGACCTTGAGGTTGGCGATGGCGCGCATGATGCCGATATCTTCCGTGGCGTGGTGCGACGTGCCGTAATAGCCGAGTGAGATACCGGCGTGGTGGCTTAGGAGGCGCACCGGCAGGTTGGGGTAGGCCAGGTCGGTGCGGATGTGTTCGCAGCACAGCAAGCCGAGGAAGGAGGCAAAGGTCGCCACATAGGGAATGAAGCCGGTAGTCGCCAGCCCCGCGGCCACGCTGACCATGTTCTGCTCGGCGATGCCCATGTTGAAGAAGCGGTCCGGATGGCGGTAGGAGAATTCCACCGTGCGGTTGCTGAAGCCCAAGTCTGCCGTCAGCACGACGATCCGCTCATCCTGATCGGCCAAATCCGCCAGCACCCTGGCGGCAATCGCCGAGTGGGCTTGGGTGCGCAGCATCCCCAGATGCCACGACTCTTGTTCGCGCAGGACCGGCTCAGACAGGCTCATTTTGCAAAATCTCCTGAATGGTGGCTTCAGCGTCGGCGCCGGCCAGGTGGCCCAAGTGCCACAGCCGGGACTCCTCCATATACTTGACCCCCTTGCCCTTGATGGTATGGGCGATCACCATGTGGGGCCGGTCGCCATCCGGGGGGATAGCATCGAAGGTCCGGACCAGCTCCTCCAGGTTATGGCCGTCGCACTCATGCACCTGCCAGTTGAAGGCCCGCCACTTGTCTGCCAATGGCTCGATGCCCATGGTCTCCTCGGTGCGGCCATCCAGCCCCATGCCGTTGCGATCAACGATGCCGATCAGGTTGCCGAGCCGGTAATGGGCGCCCGACTGGGCCGCTTCCCAGTTCTGGCCTTCGTTCAGCTCGCCGTCGCCTAATAGGACAAAGACCCGCCCCGGCGAGCGGCGGAGGCGCAGCCCCAGGGCCATGCCGACGCCGATGGAGAGACCGTGGCCCAGCGAGCCGGAGCTGAAGTCAATCCCCGGCACTTTGCGCATGTCCGGGTGGTCGCCCAACGGCGACCCCAGCCGGGCATAATTGTCCAGCCACTCTCGCGGGAAGTAGCCCTTGTCCGCCAGGATCGGGTAGACGCCGACGGCGACATGGCCCTTGGAGAGGATCAACCGGTCTCGGTCCGGCCACTTGGGGTCGTCGCTGAGGCGCATGACATGGTAGTAGAGGGTGGATAGAATCTCCGCCGCGGAGAAGACCGACGTGTAATGGCCGCTCTTGGCGATGGTGATCAGCCGCACCGTCTCAGTGCGGATATAGCGGGCGCGCTCGCGCAGGCGCGCATAGTCCACAGTGTCCATTGCTCTCTCTTGCAGGATAAAGAAATAGGAAATAGAAACTAGGAGATAGAAACTAGGAAATAGCCAATAGGCCAGAGCCGCCGTGACCAGTGCCCCCCCTATTTCCTATCTTCTACCTGCTATTTCCTCACGATGGTATAGATGGTCAGAGCCGTCATGGCTAGGCGCAGACAGGGGCGCTGGCGTCCCAACGGTTAAAGGGTTTGTTATAGGCAGTCTCGGCCAGCCGCCGCCTCGTGTCAACCCAGAGTTGCGCCCATGCCTCCGGATCGTGTAGCTCCTGCTCCGGGTGGGCGCGGCTGCGCGCTACAAAGCCGGGAAATGCGCCGCGGCCCGTCGCCTGGCCGATGGGGTTGTAGCGAAGGTCAAAGCTCCAGCGAATGTTGTCGCTGACATTAGAGAGGGAGGCATGGCAGGTCCGGCGATGTAGGAAAAGCACATCGCCCCGCTGCATGGGGATGGGAATGGCCTGGTCCATCTCCAACAACTGGTCGGGAATGGCTAGCCCCCCGATCCGGCCTGGGCAGTGAGTGCGCAACCCATCCCGATGGCTGTAGGGGATCACCTGGAGCGGGCCGGCCTCCACGGGCGCATCGAGCAGCGGGAACCAGACGGTCAGCATCTCGGTCTCGTCGGCCTCCGGCAGGACGACACCGTTGTCCTGATGCCAGGGGGTTGCGCCGAGTTGCACCCGGCCCTGCTCATCCACCGGGGTCAGCCGCTCCGGCGGCTTGATGCGTACATGCTGCACCGGGTTGGAGTAAATTTCCGGCCCGATGATGGATTCGACCGCATCCAGCAGCCTGGGGTTGGTGATCGCCCGAAAGACCGCCGGCCCGACCCACATCGGCGTGTCTTCGGTCACGCCCCCTTGAGGCAAAGAGAAATCGAAGTATTGGGCGTGAACCTTGCCGCTCTCCTGGTAGATGCGGATCAGCCGCTCGCCAAAGGGCAGCTCGGCGTAGGTCGAGCGGATCTGGCCGCGCTCGTACAATTCCTGTGCCAGCCGGTCCAACACACCCTTGTACTCCTCGATGATCGGGTCCAAGTCGGCCACCGGATCAAGCAACCCCTCCACCAGCAGGTAGCCTTGCTCCTCGAACTGGGCGACCTGCGCCGCGGTTAACCGTCCCATCGAACTGCCTCCTTCGTTCTCCTTAGTACTCCTTGGTGATGATCTAGAGCTATTGCCTGGGTTCATTGCCTGGCGGGAAATGGCTCTGCCACTGTCTCCACTGAGGAACGCAGATAGGCGACCGTCTGCGGCCCTTCGGGCAACACACAGATGCGCGCCTGGCTGCCATAGCGTTCTTGGAGCGCAGCGACGGTCGCCTCGATATTCCGGCAGGGCAGGAAGAGCGCCTCCTCGATCTGCCGGTCGCTCAGCCCGTCGCTGTAGACGTAGACGTCAGCATGTAGCTGAATCTGCGCCTGAATCTGGACCTGCCACTGATCCTGGGCGGCAAAACCGGGCCGGGTGACCATCTCCAGCACTCCCTGCGGCGAGCCGCCGGCGCGCAGCAACTCGGCGTAGCGGCCATGATTGGGCAGCCCATCCTGGCAGGCCCCGGCCATGAGGATCGAGCCGCCCGGCTTGACGATCTGGCGGGCGGCGCTCATCCCCTTGACACATTGGTACAGGTTTTGGTCCAGAGGATAACCGCTGTTGGTGGTGATGACGATGTCATAGGGCGCGTCCACTGCCACCATCGCCTGCCGGCGCACAAAGTCACAGCCGGCCCGGTGGGCAGCCAGCAGGTCGCCGGCAAAGACGCCGGTGATCTGCTTGGCCGCGTTGAGGGTGACGTTGAGCAGAAAGGCGGGCCGGGTAAGCAGCGCCACCTCGCGCATCTCCTCCCAAATCGGGTTACCCTCGGTGACGCCCCAAGTCGCCTGGGGATGGGCGATCATGGCCGCGCCGTGGTTGCTCATGACGCTCTCGGCCCCCGCCAGCGCCGGCAGCACGCCCTTTGGCCCGCCGCTAAAGCCAGCAAAAAAGTGCGGCTCGATGAAGCCGGTGAGGATTTTGACATCCGCTTCGAGGTAATGGCGGTTGACCCGCACCGGATTCCCCCGGCTCGTCACCCCCAGAGGGACCAGATTGGCGTCGTCATAGGCGTCATGTTGCAGGCAGCGGTAATTCTCCACGACAGAAGCGCCTAACATTTGGCGCAGCTCGGCCTCTGTCTGAGGCCGGTGAGTGCCCAAGGCGTTGAGCAGGGTGATCGCGTCGCGCGCCACGCCTGCCCGCTCCAGCTCGGCCAGCAGCACAGGCAGAATCCGGTCGTTGGGCGTGGCGCGCGTGATGTCGCTGTGGACAATCACCACCGAATCGCCCGGATGGACCAATTCGGCCAGCGGCGGGCTGGAGAGCGGCGCACGCAGCGCGGCCAGCAGCGCCGCCGCCTCATCGCCGACGCCCGGCACATGCCGCGAGGTCACCACATGGCTGCCGTCCGGCACAGTCACCCGTAGGCCATGCCGCCCATAGGCCAGATCAACGTGCATTGCGCCTCCTCACTGCTCGCCGGACCAGACGCCTACCGGATGCGTGAGGGGAACTCCGGCGTCCCACGGATGCCCAGGCGCAGCCGGAAGAGTGCGCCGGCCCCCGGCCCGTTCGTCGCCTTGTCGTTCCCGCCCGCCGTCGTCACATACATATCCGTGTAGTCCGGCCCGCCAAAGATGACACTGGATACCTTCTTGGCCGGGAAGTGGATGCGCCGCTCCTCGCGGCCGTCAGGCGTATAGCGGATCAGGCAACTGCCGTCCCAACGCGCCGACCAGACATAGCCCTCCGCGTCCACGGTCATGCCGTCCGGCACCCCTTCCTCATCGCGCGAATCCACAAAGACTCGCTGGTTGCTGATTGCGCCTGTCGCCTGGTCATAGTCGAAGAGATAAATTTGCTTCGCCGCCGAATCGGTGTAGTAAAGCTGCCTGCGGTCCGGCGTCAGGCCCATCCCATTGGAGATGCCGATCCCCTCCAGCAGCAGGGTGAGGGTGCGGTCGGGGTCCAGCCGGTAGAGCCGTCCCTTACGCTCCTTGGTGGGCATGGTGCCGCAAAAGACGCGCCCTTCCGGATCGGCAAAGACATCGTTGAAGCGCGTCTCGCGCTCATCCGGAATCTCCTCCAGGATGGTCTCCAGCTTGCCGTCGCGCCAAATCTTGACCGCGCCCCTGGCCTGGAAGAGCAAGAGCGCGCCGTCGTCTTGAATGGTGAAGCCCCCCACCACATCGCCTGAATAGAACTGCTCATGGTGGCCGGTCTTGGGGTCATAGCGGAACATCCGGCCCGTGGGAATATCAGTCCAGTAAACCCGCTGCTCGGTCGGGTGCCAGAGGGGGCCTTCACCAGTGACACATTGATAATCGGCAATCAGCTCAGGTTCCATTGTCTGCCTCGTACACTTACATTGTAACGTCCATTGGTACGTACATTGGTGATAATGGGTTGTGGGAGCAGAT
>DATLZJ010000798.1:0-9908 GCA_035574055.1 Caldilineaceae bacterium | reverse complement strand
CCGCCGCTACCAGTGCGTAGGGGCGGTATTTTTCAAGGGTCAGTTTGACAGAATGAGACGGTCGCCGCTACCAGTGCGTAGGGGCGGTTTCCTTACCGCCCGCTCTGGAAATGCCCGCTTTAGGATGAGACGCACATCATGTGCGCTGCAATAAATTCCACGTTGAGGGAGGGCCGTCGCATGGCCGTGCGAAAGGTTGTGCTTATCGGCGCAGGGAGCGCCGTCTTTACCCAGGGCTTAGTCGCCGATATGATCCTGACCGGCGAGCCGTGGGAGGTCCATCTGGTTGATGTCAATGAGGAGAATCTACGGGTCGCCCACGGTGTAGTACAGCGGATGCTGGCCGCGCGGCCTGCCCAGGTCACCGTCCACGCGACGGTGGACCGGCGCGCGGCGCTGCCGGGCGCCGATGTGGTGGTCTGCACCTTTGGCGTGGGTGGGCGCCGCGCTTGGGAGCAGGATGTCTTTATCCCCCGCAAGTACGGCATCTTCCAGCCGGTAGGCGATTCGGTGATGCCCGGGGGTATCTCGCGGGCCATGCGCCATGTCCCCCTGGCTGTCGCCATCGCCCGCGATGTGCAAGAGCTATGTCCCCAGGCGCTTTTCGTCAACTACGCCAACCCCATGACCGCCATCACCCGCGCCATCCGCAAGACGACAGGGCTGCCCGTCCTGGGGCTGTGCCATGGCGTGATCCATGTCCAGGGCTATCTGGCGCGGCTGGCAGGCGTACCGCTGCATGAGACGGCGGTGACGGCCATCGGCGTCAACCATTGCACCTGGATCACCGAGTTTCGCCACCGGGGCAAGCCGGCCTGGGACAAGGTGGAGGCGACGCTGGCCGCCCAACCACCCCAGCTTCCGCCGCCCGGCGCGCCCTTCTCCGACGCCGCGCCCTTTAGCTGGGAGTTGTATGGCCTCTACGGCGCCTTTCCCGCCGTCCAAGACCGCCATGTGACCGAGTTCTATCCGGCGCTCTGCCGGGAGGGGGCCTACTACGGTCGCACGCTGGGGGTGGACGCCTTCAGCTTTGAGGGCACCATTGCCCGGGGCGATGAGAACTTTGCCAAGATGGCCGCGGTAGCGGCAGGCCAGGCGCCGTTGGATGAGAAAGTCTTCGCCCATGCGCCGGGGGAGCATGAGCAGTTGGTGACGATCCTGGATTGTCTGGCCGGCAAGGGCCAAGGGGTCTTTTCCGTCAACCTCCCCAATGCGGGCCGGGCGCCGGGGACGCCCGACGACGCGGTGCTGGAGGGGATGGCGCTGATTGATGAGAACGGGGTGCGCGCTTTGGCCGTGGGGCCGCTGCCGCTGGCCCTGCGCGACCAGATCGCCCACCGCGCTGCCGTCGCCGAACTGACCGTGGACGCGGCGCTGGCCGGCGATGTGGAGCTGATGGCCCAGGCGATCCTCGCCGACGGCGCGCTCACCCGCCCAGGCGAAGCGCGGGCGCTGGCCCAGGAGCTGCTGGCGGCCCAGCAGCCGTATCTGGCCCCGGCCTAAACAGGAGCGCAGCCGGCGATGGGGTGAACAGACAGCAGTGGGTAGGCAGCAGAACGTGAGCGGCGGCCCCCGTCTACGAACCAACCGGCCCCAACCCAAGGACCGGCTCGACCCGGAGCGCCAGGCCCAGTGGGATGAGCTATGGGCCGAGTTCAGGCGCGTGTACCTGGCCGCGCCGGTCGGCCAAGACCACCGCAAGGCATACTCACTGCTCCGCCAGACGGCCCGCCGGAACTATGACGAGATCGCGGCCCTGGCCGCGCGCGGCCAGGAGATCACCGAGGCGGTGATCTGGAAGCTGCTGCCCTACACCGATTCCCCTTACCATCGCAGCCGGGGCGCCTGGACCCATCTTGCGCCGGCCATCACCGGCGACCTGCGCGCCTGGCACCAGGCCGCGGGCTGGGCGCAGCCGGAGAGCTGGCCCGCGCTGGCCCAGGCCATCTGGCGCTTTGTCGTTCGCACGGTGGAGCAGCCGGAGGAGCTGGCGGCAGCCTGCGCCGGCTTCGCCGCGCTGCCCTATACCAAAGGGTTTCAGACGGGCATGTTGACGCCCATCCTCAACGCCCTGCGCCCCGACCGGTACTTGCTCTTCAACAGCAAGAGCCGCACCGTCCTCAACTACTTCACCGGCGCCGGCCATTCCCAAGCCTTGCTGGACTATCCGGCCGCCAACGCCGCGCTCTGGGCGCTGGTCGCGGGGCAGGCCGCACTTCAGCAGGAGGCCGCAACGCTGGAGATGGAGGCGGGCGACCTCTTTGACATGTTCTGCCATTGGCTTGTGGGCATCCGCCGCTTTGCCTTCCGCCCGGTGCGCTACTGGCGCATGGCGCTGGAGGACGAGCCGGGGCTGTGGGCCGAATGGCGCGAGGGGCGCTATGTGGCGCTGGGCTGGGAGGAGCTGGGCGATCTTGCCATGCTCACACGCGCCGAGTTCGAGCGGCAGCGGGACAGTCTGTTGGCCCAATATCCCCAACGCGCCAAGGCCGGCGCCCAAGCCGTGTGGCGGCTGGCCCGGCAGATGGGCGAGGGCGACCGGGTGGTGGTGGTGGACCGCAGCGGGCTGGTGCTGGGCATTGGCACGGTAGCCGGCCCCTATTACTTTGTGCCGGAGCTGGAGCTAGGCCAGCGCCGCCCGGTGGAGTGGGACGACCTGACGCCCAGGCAAGCCGCGCCCGGCTCGCCGCGCCCCCTAGTGGAGATCGAGCGCCCGGCCTTTGAGGAGATGATACGCGCGCCGGTTGCGCCTCCGCCGGCCGCGCCGATAGACATTGCCGCAGGCGCGCCAGCCCATGTCAACGAGTCGCCCGCGCCCTACCGCGCCCCCCGCATCGCCACCCAGCCGCCCTATTCCCTGGCCGGCTGCGCCGCCGACACGGGGCTGGACGAGGCGCTCTTGGCCCGCTGGATAGCGGCCATCGAGCGCAAGGGACAGGCCATCCTCTACGGCCCGCCAGGCACCGGCAAGACCTATGTCGCGCAACGGCTGGCCCAACATCTGGTCGGGCCAGGGCCGGTGGCGGGCAGCGAGAATGCCGGCGACGGCTTTGTGGAGGTGGTCCAGTTCCATCCGGCCTATACCTATGAAGATTTCGTCCAGGGCATCCGCCCGCAGACCGGCGCGAGTGGTCTAAGCTACCAGATGACGCCCGGCCACTTTCTCAGCTTCTGCCGCCGGGCCGTAGGCCGGCGCGGGCGCTGCGTGCTGATCATTGACGAGATCAACCGCGCCAACCTCGCCCAAGTCTTTGGCGAGCTGATGTACCTGCTGGAGTACCGGGAGGCGACGGTGGCGCTGGCGGGCGACGGCGCGCCCTTTGCCATCCCGGCCAATGTGCGGCTGATCGGCACCATGAACACCGCCGACCGCTCTCTTGCCCTGGTGGACCATGCCCTGCGCCGCCGCTTTGCCTTCCTCGCGCTCTACCCAGACCTGGAGGCGCTGCGCCGCTACCATGCCCGCATCGGCAGCCGCTTTCCGGTGGAGGCGCTGGCCGGGCTGTTGGCGCGGCTCAACGCTGCCATCGGCGACCGCAACTATGCCCTGGGCATCACCTACTTCCTGCGTCCCAACCTGGAGCAAGAGTTGGAGAGCATTTGGCAAATGGAGGTAGAGCCATACCTGGAGGAGTTGTTCTTTGACCAGCCGGAGCAGGTCGAGCCGTTCCGCTGGGCCGCGATCCGCGGGGAGTTGGGGCTGTGATGGCGCGGCCGCGCACGGTCTACACGCTGGTAGAGCAACAGCCGTTGGCGCTGCCCGCGCCGGCATTGCCGGAGGAGGCGGCGGCGGCGCTCTGGCGGCGCTACCGCGCCCAGGTCGAAGTCGAGCCGCCCTCCTTCAAGACCGGCGGCGAATGGCGGCTGACCAGCCAGGGGTGGGCCGGCTTTCTGCCCGTCACTTGCCAGATCGGGCTATTGCTCCAGCCCAAGATCGCGCTCCATGACCTCTTCGGGATGCTGGAAGTGGCCTATGACCTGCGCGGCTTCCATGTGCTGGACGGCGTCTTTGCGGTAACGTCGCTGCCTGCACTCTATGAGCGGCTGGCGCTGATCCTGGCGCGGCGGGTGCTGGCGCGGGCGCGCCAGGGCTTCTATCGCGCTTATCGCCAGCAGAACGAGCGGATCACGCCCCTGCGCGGGCGCATCCAACTGGCCGAGGCCCTGCGCACGCCTGCCGAGCCGGCGCTGCCCTGCACCTATCAGGAGGTAACGACCGACATTGACGACAACCGTATCTTGGCCTGGACGCTCTATACCATCTTGCGGAGCGGTCTCTGCGGCCCGCACAGCCTGCCGGAGGTGCAGCGCGCCTTCCGGCTGCTGGCCGCGCAGGCCACGCTCGCGCCCATGCCGGCGGCAGCCTGCCGCGGCCGCGCCTACAGCCGGCTCAACGACGACTACCGCGCCATGCACGCCCTCTGCGCCTTCATCCTGGAACACAGCGGGCCGGGCCACCAACCGGGCGATCAGGAGATGGCGCCCTTTTTGGTGGACCTGGCCCGGCTCTTCGAGCAATTTGTAGCCCGGTGGCTGGCAACCCGGCTAGGGGACGGGTACCGGGTCGCATCGCAGGTGCGAACGCGCGTGGGGACAGCCGGAGAGGTCAACAATGCACAGGCCGGCCTGCACTTTGCCATTGACCTGGTGGTAACCGACGCCCAGGGCCGGCCGCGCTGGGTGCTTGACACCAAATACAAGACGCCCGCCAGCGGGCCGGACGGGGCGGATGTGGCCCAAGTGCTGGCCTATGCCCAGGTGCAGGGCGCGCCCGAAGCTGTCTTGGTCTACCCGGCGCCGCTCGCCCAACCGCTGGATGTCTGGGTCAATGGGGTGCGGGTGCGCACGCTGGCCTATCGGCTCGACGGCGACCTAGAGACGGCAGGAGCGGCCTTCATCGCCGCGCTCTGTGACGACGCGCCATCTGCCAATCAGTGATGAGTTGTCATTGAGATATGGTCTCGTGCGGATCGGCGCCACTTGTAGCACGAGCGTACTCTATGGCATCCTCCAGCCCTGCCTTGATGCGGTCAAATGCTTCTCCTATACCGTAGGTGTGCACCATCATCTCGCCTAGCTCCCGTGTCATGCGCGCCACGGCATCCTCCTTTGGCCGGACTTCCAGGGCGTTTACGACCGACATGACCCGCTCGTGCCGGTGGGCGATCTCCTCTGCGGCCACATGCGCCAGCTCGTTCTCCACCTCTCCCGTCAACGTCAGCACGCCACACTCATAGACAGCCTCAATCACAGACGAGGCAGTCCGTGGGTCGTTGGCTAGCTCGGCCAGGACCCCCTCGGCGATAGACAGGCGCTCGTCCAGATGCTCGATTTCGCCCGTATCCACTGCGGAATCTCCCCTATGTTCTACATGCCAGTGCAACATGGGCGCCTCCTGCAACTGCTCATCAGTGCCCCAAATATAGACCACATCCTCTGCAATCGCCTCAATCCAGGAATAGGGAATGACCAACAAATGGGGTATGAGGCCCTTACGCACCACCAGATGGGTTACCTCCCACGTTTGCCGGTCGAGCCAGAGGTGGTCTATTTTACCGACTACTCCATGAAGGTTGCGCACCACGGTGGAGCGCCCCAGCGCGACCTCGCCAAAGTGGACGCCTTTGGCGACCCGCCGCCGGATGGCCGGCAGCACGGCCCGCTCCTCAACATAGATGCCGACCGGCGGGTACCAGTAGGCAACATGCTCACGAGGATAGGCGAGCGGAGAGTCCCAATCATCCAGTGTTTGCTCAATTTCAACTTCCTGGTATGGTGGATAGTCCGATAGCTCTTGGACAAAGAGGCCGACCTGGATTTCGTCTGCACTCGCCTGTTCCACCACCCAAACGGGAAGAACCCGCTCCTGCCGCTGCCAAAAACCGGTCACAACCACCAGGTCTGTAATCCGGTGCGTATGCGGATCGAGCACTACCTTATGCAGGGTTCCGCCGGTTCCATCTTGAAAGCGAACGTGCGCGCTGGCGTTGAGATATAATTCTTGCATAGCACACCTCGGTCATGCTTTGGACTCTTTCAACCAAGGCCGCATGCAGGTTGCATCCAGTGTGCAGCGGCTCCATAGCACCCTCTGAACATGAGCGTATCATGAACGCCGGTCATGAACATCTGATGGGTGTGGAGTCTACGCCCTGGTCATCTAGCCAGTCCTTGTTCCTGGTCAAGAGACCAGGAGGGACAGGCTTTTCAGCAACCCGGCTGTTAAGAAGCGCGCTCAAGAAGCGGCATACCGTTTTGTGGGGGCGGTATCCTTACCGCACTGTTTTGTGGGTGCGGCAGGATGCCGCACGTCCTGGCGCCTAACGCCGTGCGCTATCCTAGCGCGCCTACAGACTGCTATGTCGCTTATGCGGGTAAAGCCCTAATCGCCGGCGGCGATGTAGGCATCTAACCTAACCAGACCTTTAGCGGAAAGGAACCCTATGGCAAAGCTGACGGGCGGCGAGGCGTTGGTGCTGGCGCTGGCGGCGCACGGTGTGGAGACCCTCTTTGGCCTGCCGGGCGTGCAGAATGACTATTTCTACAATGCCCTCTATGACTTCAATACAGGGGTCAATGCAGCGCGGCCCACGGGCGGTATCCGCCTGATCCATACCCGCCATGAGCAGGGCGCGGGCTATATGGCATTGGGCTATGCGCTATCCACCGGTCGCGCCGGCGTCTACAACGTTGTGCCGGGGCCGGGGATGCTCAACACGAGCGCGGCGCTGGCGACAGCCTACGCCTGCAACGCGCCGGTCCTCTGTCTCACCGGCCAGATTCGCTCAGACCAGATCGGGCGCGGCTTTGGAATGCTCCATGAGCTGCCGGACCAGTTGGCGCTGCTGCGCGGGCTGACGAAGTGGGCCGAGCGCATCCGCCACCCGGCCCAGGCCCCGGCGTTGGTGGCCGAAGCCTGGCGGCAGATGGCGACCGGTCGCCCGCGCCCAGTTGCCCTGGAGGTTCCCCTGGATGTGCTGGCCGCCCGCGCCGAGGTGGACCCAGCGGCGCCCGACCTGCCGGTCCTCTCGCCGCCGGTGGACCTGGAGGCTGTCGAGGACGCGGCCCGGCTGCTGGTCGAAGCGACTCACCCGCTGATCTTTGTGGGCGGCGGCGCCCAGGATGCTGCCGATGAGGTGCTGGCCCTGGCCGAACTGCTGCAAGCGCCGGTGATCGCCACCTACAACGGCCGCGGCGTCGTGGATAGCCGCCACTACCTGAGCCACACCATGCCCGCCGGTCACCGGCTCTGGCCCAAGGCCGATGTGGTGCTGGGCGTCGGCACCCGGCTGCTTCAACCGCTGATGAACTGGGGCGTGGACGACCGGCTCAAGGTCATCCGCATTGACGTTGACCCGGAGGAGATGGGCCGGATCGTCCCGCCCACCATTGGGCTGGTAGGCCGGAGCCGCCCGCTGCTGGCTGCGCTCCTGGCCGCCGTGGAAAAGATGGTGGGGACGCGCCCCTCGCGGCAGGAGGAGATGGCCGCGCTCAGGGCAGCCGTCGAGGCCGACTTTGCCAGGCTCCAGCCCCAAATGGCCTTTCTCGCCGCAATTCGTGAGGCGCTGCCCGACGATGGCTTCTTTGTGGAGGAGATGACCCAAGTGGGCTATGTGGCGCGCTTTGCCTTGCCTATCTATCGCCCGCGCACCTATGTCTCCACGGGCTACCAGGGCACATTGGGCTGGGGTTTCGCCACCGGCCTAGGCGTGAAGGCCGCCCACCCCGACCGGGCGGTGCTGACCGTATCCGGCGACGGCGGCTTTCTCTTCACGGCCTCAGAGCTGGCGACGGCGGTGCAGCACCGGCTGGCGACCGTCAACGTGGTTTTCAATGACGGCGCGTATGGCAATGTGCGGCGGATGCAAAAGACCCAATATGGCAACCGGATCATTGCCACTGACCTGCACAACCCAGACTTCGTGAAACTGGCCGAGGCGTTTGGCGCGCAAGGGCTGCGCGCCGAGACGCCGGACGAGCTTCCCGCCGCCATCCGGCAGGGGTTGGCGACGGTGGACCGGCCGACCGTGATCGAAGTCCCGGTGGGCGAGATGCCCAGCCCGTGGTCCTTGAGCTTTGCCCCGCGTGTGCGTCCTGTATCTCAATCTAGCCCTTGAGCTTCCCGGTCAGCTATGCTAGACTACACTCCTGCGTAGGTGTATTGCTCGCGCCCTTGGCATGGGGCCAAGCCGGTCACGCGAAACGCTCAAGAGGAGGCATTTCTGGATAGCAACACGCTGGCTCGACATATCGTGGACATGGTCGAGGAGAAACAAGCATCGGACATTGTGCTGCTGGACATTCGTGAGCAGACCACCATCGCCGATTACTTTGTGATCGCAACGGTGGACAATGAGCGCCAGGCCAAGGCGATTGAGGACGACATCCTGGAGAGGCTCAAGCTGGAGCAGAATATCCGCCCGCTGGGGATCGAGGGCATTGAAAATCGCGGCGGCTGGACGCTGCTCGACTACGGCGATGTGATCGTCCATCTCTTCACTGAGGAAGCCCGCCACTTCTACAACCTGGAAGAGTTGTGGGCCAAGGCCAATGTAGTGGTCAAGGTGCTGTAGCCAAGCCCCCAAACGCTGCGTCAGCGTGTGCTGCGCCAAGCCAAACAGCCCCGCAAAGATCAGCGCTGCCAATAGACCCGTTTCGGCGAAACGGCCGGCCGCTGGGCTGCCAGCAATGGCAGCAGCGCGCCGACCAACGTTAAGTCCACCTCTCCTTTCATGCCATTTTATGGCAAGAGATGCCCCTGGCGTACAGCTTGAGGGTCGCCAACAAACTCAAGGCCGGGGGCATCTCTTGTTCAATCCCTTATCTCAGAAGACCATACTCCAGCGCCGCCGGGCGGCGCTCTTTTTGATTGATTGGACGTGCGCAGCGAGAGAATACTTACCGAAAACCGCCTGCCTCTAGGCTATGATGGCGGGAGGAAGTTGTGCAAAGATAGTACAAAGCTTCTCGACAGGCAAAGCGTCATCCGGCAGAAAGATCGAAAGGTCGAGCGTGAAGCAAAAGATCATCGTCATCGGCGGCGGCTTTGGTGGGCTGGCCGTCGCTATCCGCCTGGCCGCGCGCGGCCATGAAGTCGAGCTATTCGAGAAGCGGGACAAGCTGGGCGGGCGCGCCTATGTCTATGAGATGGACGGGTTCATCTTTGACGGCGGCCCCACCGTCATCACCGCGCCTTTTCTCTTTGATGAGCTGTGGGCGCTGGCCGGGCGCAAACGCGAGGAGGAGGCGCCCTTTGTCGCCTGCGACCCCTTCTACCGCATCTTCGACCATACCGGACGCGCCTTCGACTACAACGGCGACCATGCGTTCATCCTCTCGCAGATCGAACGCTGGAACCCGGCGGACAAGGAAGGCTATACCCGCTTTATCCGCTCGACCCAAGAGATTTTTACTACCGGCATGGCGCTGATTGACAAGCCCTTCCTCCATTTCTCGGACATGCTCAGGGTTGTGCCCGACCTGGTGCGGCTCCAATCCTACCGGAGCGTCTATGGCTACGTCTCCCAGTTCATTCAGGATGACTTTCTGCGCCGCTGTTTCTCGTTTCACCCGCTGCTGATCGGCGGGAATCCCCTAGACGCTGCTTCGCTCTACGTGCTGATCCATTATCTGGAGCGAGAGTGGGGCGTTCACTATGCGCTGGGGGGGACAGGCGCGCTGGTGGCGGCGATGGGCCGCTTGCTTGCGGACCTGGGCGGGAAGGTCCATCTGAACACCGAAGTCGCGGAGGTCCTGGTGGAAGGGAAGCGGGCAACAGGGGTGCGGCTGGCTGACGGGCAGGTGGAGCGCGCCGATGTGGTGGTCTCCAACGCCGACGTGGCCTGGACCTATCTCAACCTGATCCCCAGCTCGGCGCGCCGGAAGAACAGCGACCGGCGCATCAAGCG
>DATLZJ010000797.1:0-6776 GCA_035574055.1 Caldilineaceae bacterium | reverse complement strand
AGAGGCTAGGCTTGCCTCTGCAACCATGACAGGCTGCGGCGTCGGCGTTACCGTCGGCAACACGACCGCTGGGGCGAGCGCCGGTGCAGGCAAGCTCTCCTGTACGGGCGGTAGAACCGTCGCCTCCGGCGCGGCGTCTATCACGGGTATGACAGGCTCACGAGCGAGCGCCGCATTTTCCGGGGTCGCTACGCGAGCAGCCGCGCCATGCTCAATAGCTAGTTCAATAGGTACATGGTCAGCAGGGTGATGCTGAGGGATGGGCGCTGCAACGGTTGGATGAGCGGAGGCGTCTGCAAGAATAGCAAGCGATGAGTCGTTTTGAGCAGGTTGCGCGAGGTTGGCGACGAAGCTCCGCAGGGTGGGCAAAAGAGAGTAAGAAGCGGCAACAAACACATAAAGGCTGAGCGCGAGGCAACACGCGGCAGTCTTGTTCATTCTTCCCCTCCGGCCGGATCGCGCTGTTGTTCAATGCGGCGATTCAGTCGGCGATACTACTGAGCTGAACAGACGACCTGTCCCTGCTCAACAGGGTCCCATTGTATTCGTGATCGCTATTGCCGCCAATTTTGAGCCTGCCGCGTGTGAGATGACCCAGGCAGGCAGCGACCTCATCTATAGTCACCTATAATCAAATGACGATGCCGATTTTGTCGCAATCCTCGATACCGCAGGTGATTTTGTAGGCGCTGTTTTGTAGGTGCGGCATCCTGCCGCGCTGTTTCGCATGTGCGGCATCCTGCCGCACATGCGTGATATGCCGGAGCATGCGGTATTCTACCGCCCCTACGCGCTGCCGCTGACTTCGCCAACAGAAACAGTGTTTGATGGGAGAGAACGCACTGGCTCCAGGGCTACCGACAAAAAAAAGAGGGTACCGGCAGCACGCACTGCCGGTACCCTTTCCGTCAAACATCTATCCGGTTGTCAGGCGCCTTGCGCCCGTTCCCGGTCCCGCTACTGGCCGATGCTGGGGCCTACGCCGTAGATCGAATAGGAGACATCGCTGGTCGAGCCACTGGTGACCATAACATAATAGCGGCCATGCTCATCAAAGGCCCCGCGCCAGAAGAGATCTGCCGGCTCATTCGGGTTGGCGGTGCCGCGCCCGATGGCCGCGAAATCGTCCGGGTTGGCGCCGGCCATGATCGCCTGGGCTTCCTCCTCTCCAAAGACCCGGAACTCCGCCGCCCCGTTCGGCTCGACATTCATCCATATCTGCACTGGCTCTTCATCGCCGGGGTGGCTGAATGTGAACCAGTGAGTCTCCCCACCGCTCAGAGTGCGCCAGTTGTTGGAGAGCGATTGCTCAATCGGAAACGTATCCGGCGAGGCGGCCTGGCTCGGCAGGCCCTGGATGCCCGGAACCGCTGATACGGTAGCGGGCGCGGTGGCGGGCGGCGCCAAGGGCGGCTGTGTCAATGCCGGCGCAGCCACCACCGGCGCTGTACCCTCGAAGTCGGTCAGGGACCGGAAAATCCAGCCCTGGGCGCCATCGGCGAGCTGCACAGACAGCCAGGCGCCGGTCGTGTCCTGACCAAGCACCACCACCTCGGTACCCTGCGCGACGGTGCGTATCACCGGATAGGCGGTCGAGGGACCGCTGCGTACATTCACGTTCGTCGTGCCGGCGGCCAAGTCGGTATCCAAGGGCGCGGTCGCCGGCGGCGCAAGCGGCGGCGCGACCAGGGGCGCCGCTACAGTCGGCGCAACACCGGCGAAGTTGGTCAAATAGCGCGCGACCCATCCCTCTGTGCCGTCAGCAAAGCGCACGTTGAGCCAGGCGCCGGTCGTATCCTGGCCCAAGACCGTGAATTGGGCGCCCTGGGGGATCGTGCGCAGCACTGCGTAGCCGGTCGAGGGACCGCTACGCACGTTGACATTCGGCGCGCCTGCCACAATGGCGGCCTCAGACGCTGTTGTCGCCGGCGGCGCCAGCGGCGGCTGCAGCGACGGCGCTGCAACGATGCTGGCCGTACCGGTGAAGTCAGTCAGGAAGCGCGCGATCCAACCCTCGGTACCATTGGGAAGGCGCACGGACAACCAGTTGCCGGACGCGTCTTGGCCCAGCACGGTCAACTGCGTGCCCTGTGGTACGGTGGTGACCACCGTGTAGGCGGTCGAAGGGCCGCTGCGCACATTCACATTCGGCGCGCCCGAGACCATTGCGCCGCCGTCTGCTACCGGCGCCAGACCGCGACCGCCAATATTCAACAAGTACTCGGTCCCGGTCTCAGTAGTGGGTTGGACGACGATGTAATAGGCGCCAGGCGCATCAAGCGTCCCCTCCCAGATAAGATGGGTGGGATTATCTGGGTCGAGTGAGCTTGAAGCGACCGGCGTTGCATCTGGATTCGCCGCTAACTGGGAAAACTGTGTGGCGGTCCAGACCTGGAAGGCAGCGCTTTCGGCAGCGTCGGTGTCAATGGAAATCCGGATGGGGAGATTTTCGCCGGCATAGTCGAACCGGTACCAATGCTGCGCCCCGGCAGGAAGCGCCTGCCAATTCGCCTGAAGAACCCTGACACTATCTTGACCTAATGCACTGGCAGGCTCTGCCGTCTGTGCATAGGTGGAAGCGCTCAATGCAAGAATGTTGATGCTGAGTGCCAGGGTTACAACGAGAATGAGTTGTAACCGTTTGGCTAACATGTTCCCTCCTTGAACCTATCCTCCAACAATCCGCTTGGGCGGAGTCGCGTGAAGCAACGCGATCTTGCCTTATCTCCAGCATAACATCGTCTCTTTGTGGCAATGTAAGGTCAATGCAAATCGTAGGGATATTCCTACCCTTCGGCGCGTAGATTGAACGTATATCAATAGTCGGTTGGGCGACAGATTCGATACGGGGAGGCCGGTAGAGCCTCTCACCGTACCGGCCATAGCCGGCCCGGTGTAATGCAGCCCAAGACAACCGGGCGGCGGGCGCCGGTGGCGGCGGCCAGGTTGCTGGGCCGGCCGTGCCAGGTCTCGTAGGCGAAGACGGCAAAGGCTATCGCCTCCTTGGCCGAGCTGGGCAGGCCGTATTCGTCGGATGCCCGCACCTGCGCCGGGGTCACCAGGGCTTGCAGCATCGCCATCAACGTCGGGTTGTGGGCGCCGCCGCCGCTGACGATCACCTCGTCGGGAAGGCGGGGCAGGTAGTCCCGATAGGCTTGGGCGATGCTCTGTGCGGTGAACGCCGTGACCGTGGCGATGATGTCCGGCGCCGGCAATCCTGCCGCCTGGGCTTGCCGCCACACCTGCTCACCGTACTGGGCGCCGAACAGCTCCCGGCCTGTGGTCTTGGGCGGCGGCTGCTGTAGATATGGCTCGGCCAGCAACCGGGCCAGTAAGGCGGCGTCTACCTTCCCCTGGGCGGCCAGCGCCCCGTCTCGGTCGAAGTGCTGTTCCCCCTGCGTGACCCGGCGTACCAGGTCGTCAATGAGCATATTGCCCGGACCGGTGTCGAAGGCAATCGGCTCTTCATTCGAGCCGGACGGCGGTATGTAGGTCAAGTTGGCAATGCCGCCGATGTTCTGCGCCACCCGCACCCGGCTGGGGTGGCGCAGGAGAAGCGCATCCACGTAGGCCACCAGCGGCGCCCCTTGCCCGCCTGCCGCCATGTCGCGGGTGCGGAAGTTGCTCACCGTGGTGATACCGGTCTCCTCGGCGATCACGGCCGCCTCGCCGATCTGTAGGGTGGAGGCGCCAGGGCCTTGGGGAATGTGCCAGAGGGTTTGGCCGTGGCTGCCGATGAGGTCAATCTGTTCCAGGGTGAGGCCCGCCCGTGCGGCGGCGGCGCGGGCAGCCTGGGCAAAGGCGCGCCCCAGCGCAAAGTTGAGCCGGCAGATGCGGTCCACCCCGCCCGTTTCAGGTCGGAAGCAGGCGAAGATTTCGGCGCGCAGATCAGGAGGATGGGGAATCTCCAGATGGGTCAACAGACGCCATTGCAGGGCCGTGGCCGAACTCTGCGGGGCGCCGCTGATTTCGACCACGGCGGCATTGATGCCATCGGCAGAGGTGCCGGACATGAGGCCGATGATATGCATAGCGCCGGTCAGCGCACCGTGACCTGCTCCAGCCATTCCTGTGTAATCTCCAGGCCGAAGCCGGGCGCGTCGCTGGGCCGGACATAGCCGTCGCGGATCGCAGGGGTGCCGGGCAGCAGGGTCATCTCCTCCAGCGGCACGCCGGGCGCAGAGACGCCCTCGGAACGTTCGCCCCAGACGACGGCAGGCATGGCGAAGGCGACGTGCTGGCCGAAAGGGTAGTTCATGCCGGCGTGGGTAATGACGGAGATGCCGGCGGCCTCGGCGATATGGCAGATTTTCACAATGCCGGTGATGCCGCCGCCCCAGAGGATGTCGGGCTGGAAAATGTCTACGAGCCGGCGGCTGGCGGCCATCGCAAAGGTCGGAGGCAAATACCAGTGCTCGCCGGCGGCCAGGGTCTGCCAGGGAACGCGGGTGCGCACGGCCTGGTAGGCGTCGAAATGGTCAGGCGGGGCGAACTCCTCAATCCACTTGAGGCGGAAGGGGCGGCATAGCTCGGCCAGGCGCACGGCATATTCCTCATCGGGCGACATCCAGCAGTCTAGCATCAGCTCCACCTGGTCGCCGACCAGCTCACGAGTGCGCGCGACCAGCTCTACGTTTTTGTGCAGCCCCTCCAGCCCGTGCTGCGGGCCGAAGGGAGTGAAAAGCTTCGTGGCCTTGAAGCCCAGCTCCAGGTACCATTCGGTGTCGAAGCCGGTGGCGTAGCAGAAGATTTTATCCTTTTGGGGGCCGCCGAGAAGCTCATAGACCGGGCGCTGCAACAGCTTCCCCTTGAGGTCCCAGAGGGCGACATCGAGCGCGCTGATGGCGTAGCTGGTCAAACCGCCCGTGCCATAGGGCGCGGCCAGGCGCGCCATCATATCCCAAAGCTTTTCGGTCGCCATACAATTTTGGCCTGTCAGTGCGGGGGCAAAGTGGTCGCTGATGATACGCACGACCGGGCCGCTGTGGATGGTGACGCCAAAGCCGCTCGTGCCGTCCTCGGCGGTGACCAGGACGGCGGCGCGCTTCCAGTTGGGCGCAGAGGCCGCATCGCCTAGCTCAGGATAGCGGCTGCTCGGCCGCGCCATCTTGATCTGCCCGGCGCGGCTCGGCTGCCGGGGCTGCGTCTTGGGGCGTGGCGTCAGGTCAATCTCGAACGCGCGGATCTCCTTGATCTTCACGGAAGCGCCTTTCTAGCTGTTTGAATGGGATTTATTCGGATCTATGTCGTCAGCTTCGGCAGCGGTAGCGTACCGGGCATGGGTGCGCCTGCCCAAAGCGAGGTCGCCGCGCTTATCAATCTCTGCGAGTCGCTACGGGGCCTGATGAGCCTGGTGAGGGCGCGGCGAGCTTGCGCACGACGCCGGTCCCCCCGTCCACCTCGACCGGCTCGCCATCCTCGATCCAGCTCGTCGCGCCGCGCAGGCCGACAACAGCAGGGATGCCCAGCTCGCGGGCAACAATCGCGGCATGGGAGAGCAGGCTGCCCCGTTCCACCACCAGCCCGCCCGCCAGCGGCAGCACCATGATCCAGCTTGGGTCGGTATGCTCGGCGATGATGATGTCGCCTGCGGACAGATTGGCCTCCAGCGGGTTGCGCACCACGCGGGCGCGCCCCTGCACCCGTCCCGGCGAGCAACCCAGCCCCACCTGGCTTTCTCCGGCAGCCGCGGGCGGAGCGGCCTCCTGGGCTTGGAAATCGTTCCCCTGATGGACTGCGCCCACTGTGGCAAAGCGCGTGGCAGGCGCAGGCAACGTCGCATAGCGGGCAAACTCGGCCTTGCGCAGCGCAGCCAACCCGCGCAAATCAGTGCAGGTTGCCGTCCCCTCTACAAAACCGCAGACCTCGCCCACCTCCAGATAAAAGACATCGGCGGGGTCATCTAGCTGCCCGTCGGCGTAGAGGCGGCTGCCCAGCTCGCGGAAGATTTGGCGGGCGCGGCCAAAGACGCGTGTCCGCTCGAAGCGCAGATTTTCCCGGTCGCGCACACGCGCCCGCGCGTTGCCCAGCACCCAATGGAAGAGCCGGCGGCGAAGGGGGGAGCGGGCCAGCGCCGCGGCCACGCGCGCTTCCGCTCGGGCGCGTACCTGGGGCTGGAGATCCGCGGGGGGCAGCGCGGCGGGGTCTTCGACCATCTGGCGCGCCAGCCGGCCCACCGCGCGCAGCAGAGGCAGCGGGTCATCATAGAGCGTCGGGCTTTCCAGCTTTAGCTCGTTGAGGCAGCGGTCGCCGAAGCGGGCCAGATAGTCCCTATAGGCGCGGTGGAGCGCAGGCAGACCCCCCAGGGCATCCTCGATGGCGCGGCGGTTGCCCTCGGCCAGCAGCTCTAGCAGGCCGGGCCGAGTTGCGGCGGCGTCCGCGGCCAAGCGGGCCATCTCGCGCACGCGCGCGGCCGGCTCGGCGCTGACCATACCGCCCTCGCCGGTCAGCAGGTCGTTTTGCAGCGTGCCCTCTACGTCGCCGCACCAGCGGGCCGTGAGCCGGCGCAACACGCCGTAGAAGATCATGGCGAAGAAGTCGTTGAGCAGCGGCGCGTCCCAATGGTGGAGCAGTTGGCTGTCGAGCGCATGGTAATAGGCGACCAGCTCATCAGCCCGCCGGTCGCTCAGATCGGGCCGCTCTGGACCCAACGCCGCCGTCAGCCGCGCATAGAAGCGGCGCTTGCGCGCCTCCAAGCGGAGGTAGGCCGCCAGCAACCCCACAGCCGTGCGCGCCAGGTGCAACCGGTCAACCATGCGCTGCCGCCAGGTGCTTTG
>DATLZJ010000796.1:0-3016 GCA_035574055.1 Caldilineaceae bacterium | reverse complement strand
CACCACAGGAAGTGGCTGAGGTATGCGACGGTCTATATTTAGCTAGACCTGCCCGATGGGGCCGATTTGAGCTAACTGGCCCGACCAGCACGGGACGAATTCTTACCATTATTTTGGAGCCGGCCATTGAGCCTGGCGTCTACAGAGTGGTGACTGCTTGGCCGACTACTGGCAAGAGGCTGCGTGAGTATATTGCCAATGCTGAAAGGAGCGACGAATGAGAAGTCGTAAATCAACGACACCTACCAAGGATGCTGCGGACACAAAGGCAGTAATGCCGCCGGATGAGATCCGCTATGCGGGGACACCGTTTCGTAATTCAGAGGAGGAAGCGGATTACTGGTACGAGCACCAGGATGACGATTCGCTTTTTGGGACGCCGTTGCCTTCTCCGGCTGATAATTTGCCCAAGGACCGCAGCCTCACCATTCGCTTCACGGAGCCTACCCTGCGGATGCTCAAGTACGCGGCTCACCGTCGTGGGTTGAGCGTCGGCGCGCTGGCGCGCATGTGGCTCCTGGAGAAGCTGGCAGACGACGTTGAGCCGGCAGGTTGACCATAACGGCGTTTTCCGCTACAATAGAGGCGTACATTTGTTCTGGCGCGGCAGGTTCGCGCCCACCCGAGAAGCGCGGCGAGGAGAAGTCCGGCGTGGCCAAGACCAAAACCCAATACGTTTGTTCGGAATGTGGCGGCGTTCAGATGAAGTGGCTGGGCAAGTGCCCCGACTGCGGCGAGTGGAACACGCTGCAGGAGGTGGTGGTGCGCGCGCCGGAAAAGTCTCGATCTGTTATGGCGGTCTCATCCGGCTTTGGCGTGCAGCCGGTTTCGTTAGCCAAAATGCCCGCCGATGGCGCGCCCCGGCTGGTCTTGAGCAATGGTGAGCTGAACCGGGTGCTGGGCGGGGGGATTGTACCCGGGTCGGGGGTGCTGGTGGGCGGCGATCCGGGCATCGGCAAATCCACGCTGCTGCTCCAGATGGCCGCCGAGGTCGCCGGCAAAGTGGGCAAGGTGCTCTATGTGAGCGCCGAAGAGAGCGACCACCAGATCGGGCGCCGCGCTCAACGCTTGGGCATCCGCCAGGAGCAGCTTTACGTCCTGCCGGAGATCGTCGTCGAGCAAGTGGTCGAGCAGATCGAGCAGATGCGCCCGGTGCTGGTCATCGTGGACTCCGTCCAGGCGATTTACAGTGAAGCCGGGACCAGCGCGGCGGGCACGGTCAGCCAGGTGCGCGATTGCGCTGCGCTGTTGCTGCGCGTGGGTAAGCAGCACAACATCCCCATCTTTCTGGTCGGCCATGTGACCAAGGAGGGGAGCCTGGCCGGGCCGCGTGTGTTGGAACATATGGTAGATGTGGTTCTCCAGTTGGAGGGCGAGCGTTTCCATGCCTACCGGCTGCTGCGCTCGGTGAAGAACCGCTTTGGCTCCACCAACGAGGTCGGCATCTTTGAGATGGGCGAGGGCGGTATGCAGGAGGTGCGCAACCCGTCGGAGCTATTTTTGGCCGAGCGGCTGCCCAACGCTGCGGGCAGCGCCATTGCCGTCTCCATGGAAGGGACGCGCCCGCTGCTGGTCGAAGTCCAGGCGTTGAGCAGCCACAGCACCTTCAGCCAGCCGCGGCGCACGGGCAACGGCGTGGACCAGAACCGGCTGCTGCTGCTGGCCGCGGTGCTGACCAAGCGGGTCGGCCTCAATCTGAGCGACCAGGATATCTTTGTCAACGTGGTGGGCGGCATGTATATTGCCGAGCCGGCGGCGGACCTGGCGATTGCCGTGGCGATCGCCAGCAGCTACCGCAATGCGCCGGTCTGCGCCGACCTGGCAGTGGTGGGCGAGGTGGGCCTGAGCGGCGAGCTGCGCAGCGTCGGCCAGCTCCCCCGCCGGCTGCATGAGGCGGCCAAGCTCGGCTTCACCCGCGCCCTGGTGCCGCGCGGCGCGCTCAAACGCAGGGGGAGCGAGGGGCTGCCCGGCGGCATCGAGGTGATCGGCGCGCGCACGCTGCGTGAGGCGCTGGAGATGGCGCTGGTCACCGACGCCTAGCACTTGAAACATCTGGAAGGATGGTTACGTCCTACAAGTGATGGCTCCGTTGATACTTGGGTTGAGTATGGGCCTCAGATTGGATGGACAACATGCTTCGCGGGCAGTGGAGGCGACGGCTGATGGCCGTCGCGCTGATCATCACCATGATGGGCGCTGCTCAACTGGCGACCAAGCAGCTCTACGGCCAGTCGCCGGGTGTCGTCTATGTGCCGCTGGTGCCGAGCTATGAGTCGGTAGCGACGCCGGTAGCGACCCTCGCCGATGGGGAGCGGGTCTATGGGCTATTGGGCCGGATAGAGGCAGCGCAAATGCGCCGGTATAGCTTTTATCTGACGACTGCCGATGGCGGGCGCTATGGGCTAGTGGGGGAGACCCCAGAGATCGAGCGCCAGTTGGGGACACTGGCAAGCGGCGCGCCGCCGGTTATGGTCAAGGTCTGGGGCGTTCTGAGCGGCCAGGCCAATGCTGCGCGGGAGCCGGTGATTGTCGTCAGCGGCGTTCTCAGCACCGATGCGCCGTTGGGCGTGGGCGCGGCTGCCGAGCCGGTCGCCATTGTGAAATTCAACCGGGTGAATCTGCACGCCGAGCCGCGCGAGTCAGCGGCCACGGTCGGGTCGGTG
The DNA here is from genome assembly GCA_035574055.1 of Caldilineaceae bacterium. Classification (GTDB taxonomy): domain Bacteria; phylum Chloroflexota; class Anaerolineae; order Caldilineales; family Caldilineaceae; genus QEUY01. Next base: position 353 of record DATLZJ010000796.1, on the reverse strand, counting down.
ACGCTGCGCCAAGCCTGCAACATCACCGGGCGCAACCCGGTGAGCACCTGGTACCTGCTGGCTTGCGCCGATGGGCAAGAGGGGTGGATTGACGCCCGGCTGGTGGAGGTGCAAGGCAGTACAGCAGCGGTGCCCGCTGTGGCCGTTGCGCCGCCCGTGACGCCGGCGGCGACGCCAACCCCAGAGCCTCCGGCGACGCCGACCGTGCGCACCTTCCACGGGTGGCGCATGGAGATGTACGACAACCCTATCCTCAGCGGCGAGCCGGTGGCTGTGGCCGATGTGCCGGCCATTGACTTCAACTGGGGCAACCAAGCACCAAGCCCCTCTCTGCCGGCCGATGGATTTTCCCT
>DATLZJ010000795.1:0-5974 GCA_035574055.1 Caldilineaceae bacterium | reverse complement strand
GGGCTGCCTCTTCGGCCTCCGCCGAATCGAGCACCAACAGCAAGTCGCCTGCCTCCACCACATCGCCCACATTCACGTGGATGGTCTCGACAACGCCGTTGATCTCCACAACTACCTGCCGTACATCGGCCAGCTCCAGGTTGCCTGCGGCCCTGACGAATCCCAGACCCTCGGTCGCGGGGCGTAACGGCACGGTCGTCTGTTGGGTAGGGATAGCCTGTGCGCCCGCCGCGCCGCCTGATCCGCGAACCGGCGCTAGGGTGGTCCCGCCGCTCGGCAGGCCGGGGAGCAATCCGGACTCGGCGAGAAAGACGCCCAAGCCAATGAGCAGGATGATGGCGGCGAGCCAGGCGCCGATGCGTAACAGGCGACGAAGGAGCCTGCGAGTCGTTGCTGTTTTCCCGTGCATTTCATCCTCACAAAATGGCTCACATGGTTACTCATAACGCAAGGCGTCAATTGGGTCGAGGCGGGTGGCGCGGATGGCAGGATATAGACCGAAGATCAGCCCGCTGCCCGCACTGACGCCCAGCGCCAAGATGATACTATCGAACTGGATCAAGAGATGGAATGAGCCGGCGGCAATGGCGCTGACTAAGGCGCCGACCCCATAGCTCAGGAGAATGCCGAGCACCCCTCCCAGGGAGGTCAACACCAAGGCCTCGATCAAGAATTGGAGCAAGATATCGCTGTCGTGGGCGCCGAGCGCCTTGCGTAGCCCGATCTCCCTGGTGCGCTCGGTGACGGAGACGAGCATGATGTTCATGATGCCGATGCCGCCCACCAGCAGGCTGATCGCGCCAATGCCGCCTAAAAGCAGGGTCAGCGTAGCGGTAACAGAGGAGAGGGTTTCGAGCAAGCTGGCCTGGCTCATGATGCGGAAGTCATTGTCTTCGCCGGTAGCAAGGGCATGGCGCAGCCGCAGGGTCTGCTCGATCTGGCGGATAGCCGCGTCCATCTCTTCTTCGCTGGTAGCCGAGACGGTAATGTTGCTCACGACATAATCGCCACGATAGCGGCCGGCGCTAAAGAGCCTGCCTTGCGCCACGCCGATAGGGACATAGACGCGGTCGTCAGGGTTGTTAAAGCCTGTCCCGCCGCTCTCTTCCAGCACGCCGATGACCGTAAATGGCTCATGGGCGATGCGTATTGGCTGGTTCAGCGGGTCGGTGTTGGCGAAGAGACCGGCGGCGGCATTGCTGCCTAAGACGACCACCTGGCGGTTCTCCAGGATGTCTGCGTCGTTGAGAAAGCGGCCAGATGCCACTTTTATATTGTTAATACCGGCATAAGCGGGAACGGTGCCGACGACCTGGTTGTTGCTGTTGTTGGCTGTGCTGACCAGTTGTGCGTTGTTGGAAAAGGCCGGCGCCACGGCGGCAACTGCCGGATGAAAGCGGCTGTCGCTGATGGCCTCGGCATCGCCCATCATCAGGGTCTGGGCAGAACTGCTGCTGCTCACCCCTCCGAAACTGGTCGCTCCAGGGATAATTGTCAGCAAATTTGTGCCCTGGCTGGCGATCTGCTCGGTGATTTGGGCGGAAGCGCCGCGGCCAAGCCCCATTGTACTAAGCACCGCGGCCACGCCGATGATGATGCCTAACATGGTCAGAAAGGAGCGCATCTTGTGGATCAGGATGCTCTCCAGGGCGACGGCGATATAGCGCAGCAATTTCATAGGCGGGCGCTTTCCGGGATGGCAGGCGGCGCAACGGCATCAGCGGCATGATGGGACGGCGCGCCGGTAGGGGGGGCAGAGCCGGCGCTATCACTGCGCTCGACGCGCCGGTCCTCCACAATCGCGCCGTCGCTGATCGTGATGATGCGCTCGGCGCGGCGCGCGACATTGGGGTCATGGGTCACGACCAGCAGAGTCAGCCCTTGTTGATGAAGTTCATCAAAGAGCGCCAGGACTTCCTGGCCGGTCTTGCTATCGAGCGCGCCGGTCGGCTCGTCGGCTAAGAGTAGATGCGGCTGGTTGACCAACGCCCGTGCGATGGCGACACGCTGCTGTTGGCCGCCGGAAAGCTCGTCGGGCCGGTGGTGGGCGCGGTCTTGCAGCCCCACCCGATCCAATGCTGCCAACGCCAGGGTCTTGGCCCGTCGTCCGGTGATGCCGGCATAGAAGAGAGGTAACTCCACCTGGCGCTGCGCTGAGGTACGCGCCAGGAGATTGAAGCGTTGAAAGACAAAGCCGATCTCGCGGTTGCGTAAATCCGCCAACTCATTCTTGCTGAGGCGGCTGACTTCGGCGCCGCGGATACGATAGGCGCCACTGGTGGGCCGGTCGAGCAGGCCGATAATGTTCATCAGGGTGCTCTTGCCGGAGCCGCTCGCGCCGATGACCGCCACGTATTCGCCCTCTTGCACCGTCAGGGAGACACCACGTAGCGCCTGCACTTCGATCTCGCCCATCTGGTAGACCTTGGTCACTGCTTCGATCTCGATGATGGGGTTGGGTGTCGTTCCAGCCCGCATGGGCTTGCCATTCCTCTCTTGCTTTCTTATCTGGCGTTTGTCACAGACGGCAAAAGACCGGTCGCCGACGTGGCAATGGGCTTGCAACCTAGCAGTGGGCGCCCGCTGTTGGATGCAGGCGGGCAGGCACAAGACCTGCCCCAACAAATCATGATAGATCAGCTTCACTGACCACTAGCCTCCAGTCTAGCAGCCCGATGTTAAGCAAGTGTGTGAAAGATGTTGGGAAGTTGTGAAGGTAGGCCGCTCGCTCGATCGCTTTGGGGCTGGCAGCGTATTCAGACGCAGACGGCCCGGACCGTCGCCGGCGCGGCTGGCCTGGCGGATTGAATCCCTACAGATTGGCGCCGCGCCCTGTGCTATGGTAGATTGAACGGGATCGGGCGCCCCTGTGCGCCTATACCGGCTCTAGAGACTGAGGGGCGTGTATGGCGTGCGAGCATATACTTAAAGCTTCGCTTAGATAAAATGAATCTAGACCATATCCGGAATATTTCAATTATTGCCCATATTGACCACGGCAAGAGCACGCTGGCCGACCGGCTCTTGCAGATGACCGGCACGGTGACGGACCGGGAGATGCGCGAGCAACTGTTGGATTCGATGGAGCTGGAGCGCGAGAAGGGCGTCACCATCAAGGCCAGCGCCGTGCGCATGATCTACAAGCGCAACGGCCAGGAGTATGAGATCAACTTGATTGACACGCCGGGCCATGTGGACTTTTCCTATGAGGTCAACCGCGCGCTGCAAGCTTGTGAAGGCGCGATCTTGGTGGTGGATGCATCGCAGGGTATCCAGGCCCAGACCATGGCTCATCTCTTCGCCGCGCTGGAGCAAAACTTGACCATCGTGCCGGTGATCAACAAGATTGACCTGCCGGCGGCCATGCCCGATGATGTGGCCGAAGAGATCGAGGAATTGCTGGCTGTGCCGGCAGAGGATATTGCCCGCATTAGCGCCAAAGCCGGGATCAACGTCGAGACTGTACTGGAGCAGGTGATCGCCCAGGTGCCGCCGCCCAAGGGCGATGTCAATGCGCCGCTGCGCGCGCTTGTCTTTGATTGTGTGTATGATTCGTACAAGGGGGTAATCGCCTATGTACGCGTGGTTGATGGCAAGATAGAGGGCACGCCGCCGCTGCTGGCAATGGTGAGCGGCAAAACTATGGAGCCGCTGGAGCTTGGGGTGCTGACGCCGGCCATGCTGGCGACCAACCAACTCCACGCGGGGGAGGTGGGCTACATCGCCACCGGTCTGAAGAGCGTTCAAGACCTGGACGTGGGCGACACCATCACCCTGGCGGCGCGACCGGCGACTGAGCGGCTGCCCGGTTACAAGCCCATGAAGCCGATGGTCTTTGCCGGCGTCTATCCCTCCAGCCCGGATGACTACGGCGAGCTGCGTGACGCCTTGGAGAAGCTCCAGCTCAACGATGCGGCGCTGGTCTATCAGCCCGAGACGAGCCAGGCGCTGGGCTTCGGCTTCCGGCTGGGCTTCTTGGGCCTTTTTCATATGGAGATCATCCAGGAGCGGCTGGAGCGAGAGTATGATCTGGACATCATCTTCACCGCGCCCTCGGTGGAGTACCGGGTGCTCAAGACAAACGGCGAGGTGATCACAATTGATAGCCCTGCCGAGCTGCCCGAACCAAACTTGATCGAGGTGATCGAGGAGCCGTGGTGTGATGTGCGTATCTTCACGCCGGCGGAATACATCGGCGCTATTATGGACCTGGTGACCAAGCGCCGGGGCGAGTTGAAGAACCAGAGCTGGCTAGACACCAAGCGGGTTGAGATCGCCTGCAAGGTGCCGCTGTCGGAGCTGATCGTTGATTTTTACAATGAGCTAAAGGCGCGCACGCGCGGTTATGCCAGCATGGATTATACGCTGGACGAGTATCGCCCCTCGGACATGGTGAAGCTTGATATTCTGGTCAACAGCCAGCCGGTGGACGCATTGAGCGTCATTGTCCATCGGGACGACGCCTATCGCAAGGGGCAGCGGCTGGTCAGCAAGATGAAGGAGATCATCCCGCGCCAGATGTTCACGGTGCCGATTCAAGCGGCCATCGGCACCAAGGTCATCAGCCGGGCCAATGTCCAGGCGCTGCGCAAGGATGTGCTCGCCAAATGTTACGGCGGCGACATCACGCGCAAGCGGAAGTTGTTGGAAAAGCAGAAGGAAGGCAAGAAGCGCATGAAGATGGTGGGGTCGGTGGAGATCCCCCAGGAAGCCTTCATGTCGGTGCTCAAATTGGAGGATGAATAGCCCAGGCGGCCCGGCGGAGCTGGGCCTGAAGATGTGATGACCAGCGTCATGGAGCTGGTCCGGCGCTACGGGATCGATCCCAAGCGGTCGTTGGGTCAGAACTTTCTGGTCGACGCCGGCTATTTAGACAAGATCGTGGCCGCAGCAGAGCTGGCGCCCAGCGATACAGTCTTGGAGATCGGGCCTGGCCTGGGTACGCTGACCGAGCGGTTGGCAGCCCAGGCCGGTTCTGTCGTTGCGGTTGAGCTGGACGACCGGCTGATTGACTTGCTGCGCGGGCGCTTCGCCGGCCAGCCGTCGGTACACATTGTTCATGGCGACATTTTAGAATTGGCGCCGGGCAGTCTGGTAGGTAGCGGCGACTATAAGGTCGTCGCCAATCTGCCTTATTATATCACGAGCGCCGTGCTGCGCCATCTGCTCGAGGCCGAGCCGCGGCCGGCGCTGGCTGTGGTGATGGTGCAAAAGGAAGTGGCCGAGCGCATCTGCGCTCAACCGGGGAACCTCTCGCTGCTGGCCGTCAGCGTCCAGTTTTATGCCGCGCCGCGGGTGGTGCTGCGGGTGCCGGCGGGAGCCTTCTACCCGCGGCCCCAGGTGGACAGCGCCGTGTTGCGGCTGGATGTGTATGCCCAACTCCCTGTGGCAGATGTTCCCCCGGCGCGCTTCTTCGAGGTGGTGCGGGCCGGCTTCAGTCAAAAGCGCAAACAGCTTGCCAACAGCCTGAGCGCCGGATTGTCGCTGCCCAAGGCGACGGTGCTGGCCGCGCTGGGCGAGGCTGGAATTGACCCAGCGCGGCGGGCAGAAACGCTGGCGCTGGCCGAGTGGCGCCGGCTCGTGTTGGCCCTGGATGCCGGATAGGCGCCCGTTTGGCCGCCGTTTGCCCTGTGTGGAAGCATGGGCGCTGCCCATGAACAACCGGCGGCTGCTGCCAAAGCCGATCGTTCTATGTCTGTGGAGAAGAAATACGCTGAGCCAACCGAATCGGAGCTAATGGAAGCGCAGGCCGGGCCGGCCAGCGACAATCCGTTGAGCGAGCGCGAGATGGAAGTCTCTCGGCTCCTGGTCACGGGCGCTACCAACGCGGAGATCGCGCGCGCCCTGGTGATTAGCCCCCATACGGTCAAGGTCCATCTGCGCAACGTCTTTGAGAAGCTGCAAGTGAGCAGCCGTACCGAAGCTTCGATGGTGCTCTTGCAGCGCGGGTGGTTGACGATGCCGGGTGTGGCGG
>DATLZJ010000794.1:0-3102 GCA_035574055.1 Caldilineaceae bacterium | reverse complement strand
TTTATAACCATGACACCGCCGGTCGGAACTGGGATTATGTCTCGATGGGGATCATACCCAAACTGGGTGAACGAGCCAGCTATGTGTATGGCTACCATCGCGGCGAGTGGGCCGTGCTTGAGCAGGAGATCGAGGCGCAGGGCGACCAAGTAGTGGTGATGTTGCAGGGCCACAGCCCGGCAGCGATCAACTCCAACGTCTACTTCGACAACGTCTCCATCTGGATAAACGACAACGCCGTCCGGAACTGCCGCGGGTAAGACCGGTACCGCAGAATCGCCTACATCCCTGCTGCCGCTTGCTCCCCCGCCGGGTGATCATCTAGTGGGTAGGGCAAGCGGGCATCCACCGTCGTGCCCTTGCCCGGCTCGCTCTCCACCGAGAGGCGGCCGCCGTGGGCTTGGGTTCGCTCGTGCATGCCGAGCAACCCAAAATGGCCCTGCTGGGCCAGGAGGAACGGATGAGGGGGGACCTCAAAGCCCACGCCGTCATCTTCGATGCGGACGGTCAACCCATCCTGCTCAAAACAAAGCTCCACATGGACCCAGGACGGGCGGGCATGGGTGACGGCGTTGTGGAGCGCTTCCTGGACAATACGAAACACGGCCATCTCCAGCGTGGGGGAGACGGCTTCATGCGGCTCCCCCACCACCTCAAAATCGCCGACAATGCCCGCCGGCTGGGTCATCTGGTGGACCAGCGTCTCCAGGGCAGGCACAAAGCCCAGGTCTTCCAGGTAGAGGGGGCGCAGCGCCTGAACCTGGCGACGCAGCCCGTCAATGGTCTGGGCAACCAGGGGACGCAGCCGCCGGAGCCGCTCCGCCGCCAGCGCGGGGGTATGCGCTAGCTCCCGCTCGGCCAGCTCCATCTGCTGGTTGAGGGCAATCAGCGCCTGCACCGTCTCATCGTGTAGCTCACGGGCCAGGCGCTTGCGCTCCTCCTCCTGGCCGAGGGTCATGGCATCAATATAGCTGCGCAATTGCGCTTGGTAGCGGCGCACCAGCTCCGTCATCCGGATCAGCGCCAGGCGCAGCTCCTCGATTTCCGCGACCCCCTCCACCGGCTGATGAAGCGGCATCGTGTCCCCCCAGCCCGCCTTGATGGCCGCGGCATTGAGGCGGCGCAGGGGTCGCACCAGATAGCGCAGACCGAAATAGGCGGCCAAGCCGGAGATGACAGCGGCGATAAAAGCCACAAACCCTATCGTGACCCCGATACGCAGCAGGGGAGAGAGCATCTCGGCGACCGGCTGCTGCAAGACGATGCGCCAGCCGGTCGCCTGTACTGTGGCCTGCGCCTCAACCGCCTGCTCCGGCGGCGACTCGTCCTCGGACCCTATTTGGGCGATGGTCTCCGCGCCGGCCAATATCGTCAGGCGCGCAGCCGGGTCTAGCTGGATCACTCGCTCGACGCCGGTCTCTACCAGCGCGCGGGCCGGCAGCGCCCCCACCAGCACAGAGCCATCCGCGCCCGTCGCCGCGCCGAATAGGAGAGGCGACGAAGCGCCAATCGGCCACTCGCCGCGCGCGTCGACATGTATTGAGACGACATGTATTGAGACTGGATTGGAGTCTGTGCGCGTGTGGAGAAGTAGCGCGCTGAGGTCGGGGTCGGCAGCCCACGGGGCCGCGCGGGCGGCGATGAGCTGCCCGTGCCTGTCAAACAGCGCCACTCCTCCGGAGAAAAGGTCGCTTGGCGGAAGCTCCCTTTCCACCTGAGGTCTATCCACCTGTGATCGCTGGGCCAGATTGACCAATTCTTCTTGCAGGCGCACGAGCTGGGCATCGAGCAACGCGGCGACCGCTTGCGCCTGGTCCTGCACCCTCGCGCTGACCAACTGGTGCATGGCCCGCTCATGGGCATAAAGCTCAAGGAGGGAGAGCGCCAGAAGACCGATGGCTGCGGGCAACGCAATCCACAGCCAGAGTTGCACGCGCAGGCTGCGGAGGCCGCGGCGCACCGGTGTTCTCAGCTTACCGGGCCGTATCATCCTCTATAGACTCATAGCGTCGTATCGTCCAGGGTAATCAGCCCGCGCTGGAGAGCCACTGTCACCATTTCCGTGCGCGAGCTGACGTGCAGCTTGCCAAAGATGTTGGCGAGATGGCCCTGCACCGTGCGGTCGCTGATGCCCAATGCCTGTGCAATCGCCCGGTTGGTGCGGCCCCTGGCCACCCCGCGCAGCACCTCCAGCTCCCGCTCGCTCAACGGCTCGACCGCCTGCGCGTCGGTCAAGGTCGCCACCACCTTGGCCGCCACCGTCGGGTCCAGCACGCTCTTGCCCACCTGAACCTGCTTGACGGCCCGCACCAGCTCATCCCCCTGGGCTGTCTTGAGGATATAGCCGTCAGCGCCGGCGCGCAGCAGCGCTAGAATGTACGGCTCATCCTCGTAGGCGGAGAGGATAAGGACGCGCACCTGCGGATAGTGGGCCTTGATGCGCCTGGTCAGCTCGACCCCGTTCAGCTCAGGCATACGGATGTCCAGCACCGCAACATCCGGGGGATGCTGGGCCAACAGCCGCCACGCGGCGGCGCCATCGTCGGCCTCAGCGATCACGCGGATCTGTGGGTCGGCCTCCAAGAAGTCGCGAATGCCCTTGCGCACGACCGCATGGTCATCGGCGAGTAGCACGCGGATCGGCGCGACTTGTTCACCAGCAGGCTCCTGCATCCTGACATCCATAATATCCATTCGTGCGTACTATCCATTCGTGCGGCAGGCGGCCGGTCAATCTCAACCGGTATCATACAACTCACCCCAGCCTCCGTCCAACGGCCCATCAGGGAACGACATTAGCATCCAGCCGCAGCTCGACCACCGGCTGGTCCGGGTCGTTGGTCTCCAGCCAGACAAGCCGGGTCACCGGGCCTGATGTTGCGTGATAGTTGGGATCAAAGGTCACGACCAGGTCGGCGCGCTGCCCTGAGGGGATCACGCTGCTGCTCAACTCGGCGACGGTGCAGCCGCAGCTTGTGACGACGTTGGTGATGATGAGCGGCTCATCGCCTCTGTTCTGGATGGGGAAGGTCTGAACTACCGGCGGCATGGCGGGAATCGTACCCCAATCCCAGCGCGTCAGCGGCAGGTCAACATTTGCCT
>DATLZJ010000793.1:0-12057 GCA_035574055.1 Caldilineaceae bacterium | reverse complement strand
CTCAAACGTAATCCGCGATCTTTTTAGCCATAGCTTTCTGTTGCTAAGTTAATGGATGCCGCAAGCAGACATTGCGGCGGGACGAGCGATACATTTCTTGAATCGCGTGCGAATAGATGGAGGTTAGCTATGCCGGTTGAGATCAAGGACCAAGGGCAATATGAGTTGTTTGAGACAACCAAGCATCATAACATTCTGGTGTTGAATGGAAAGCGGTGGTTTGCCGCTGTGCGTGGACAGCAGAGTGACATTCTTATACAGAGCGACTCCAACCATCAAAAGAAACGCACGATCCAGAAGGGTCGCTTCTATGCCGTAGAGTTCAGGGATGACCCCAAGTTCAAAGATATGCCACACCTGTTTCTCGAAAAAGACGAGAGATATCAGGAATTGCTTATCCCCAATGGTTTACCCACAGAACAGGATACACAGAAGCGGGTGGTGTGGACGGACGAACGCATTGACAAGGGAGAGCTTGAGGCGTACCTCAAGGAGCCGGCCCCTGCGGGACCAGGCGAAGCGCGTATGGAGCGCCCCGGCGGCGGGTCGGTGGCGAATGTGGCCCATTACCTAGAGGGGATTAACCTGCCAGCCGACAAGGACGAGATCATCCGGTATGCACAGCGCAAGGATGCACCGCAAGCGGTTATCGAGCAGCTCAAGCAGATGGGGCAGGGTCACTTTGAGACCATGGCCGATGTCATGAAAGGGATCGGCGCAGGGGAGCAGCCAGCCACCCAGCGGCAGACCGGCCGCCGCGACGAGCGCCTTCCCATCACGGGCTACGATGACTTAACAGTGGATGAGGTGGTGGCCCAACTGGACAATCTGAGCAGGGATGAGCTTGACCGCATCCGTCGCTATGAGGAGCAGCACAAGCACCGAAAGACAATATTGGAGGCTATCGAACGAAAGCGATAACAGTTTGTGTTAGTTCAGCTTCTGCGCTAAACTCCGTTTAGTTTCTTCTCACAGCCTCCTATCCAGCGCCCAAGGGCAGGATGTGCCTGTTGGTTGCATTCCGGGCCGTACCTCAGTTCCTTCCATTTAACCTGGTCAACCCCTTCATAGGGGGGTGATGCTGCGTGGATGCCAATCGCTTCGATGGTCTAGCGCGTGCGCTTGCGACCGGCGCCTCCCGGCGGCAAGTCCTCAAGGGGCTAGTGAGCCTCGCCGTGGGCAACTTGCTCGCCCATGTGGGATTCCGATCTCAAGCCAATGCCTATGTGGCCGCCGGCATAGACCAGGGAACCGGCAAGCTGCTCTACTTGCCACGCATCATGACGGATGCCTGTGCCGCAGCATCGGCGTGCGGCGAACGCCACTATTGCCGCGGCCAATCCAACTGCATCTGTATCCGCAGCGCCGAGGGGAGCATCCGCTGTGGGAAGATTCCTAGCACCTGCCACATGCCCCTCTGCACGACCAGCGACGACTGCGCCCATCTCGGCCCCGGCTACTTCTGCGACTCGCCCAATAGCGGCTGCTGCACCGACCCCCCGGCCTCGCTCTCCCGTTGTATTCCCCCCTGTGGCCCTGCCTGCCCCGCTGAACGAGTCTGTGGTGAGGTCGGCTGCTGTGGCGAGGACCAGTTCTGTGTGGACAGCCGCTGCGAATCCGCATGTCCACCCCAACGCGTCTGCGGTGAGGTCTGTTGTGGCGACGGCGAGATCTGCCGCGACGGCCAGTGCGCTGACGCCAGCGACTGTGAGCTGCAAGCCATCACCCTGGAGGCCATGCGCGCCGCGCTCGACGCGCTACAATCCGGCGCGGCCAGCGCAAACCTAAGCCCGCAGGGGTGTATCCAGGTTCAGCAGGAGTTGAGCAACAACGAGGTCATCGCCCGCTCCTTTATCATCGCCGGCCAGACCGTCTCAAGCTGGACGCGGAGCGGCAACCAGTGGATTGAAAAGCGCGACGAGGATCGAGACGGCTTCTTCGAGTGGCAAAGCGTGACCACCTACGGCGCTATATCCGGCGACTTTCAGACGGTGGAGACCGAGTACGATCCGGCAACCCAACAGCCGGTGGAGCGCACGACCTTCGCGCCGCAAGACGATACGGTCCACTTCGTCATCGAGGAGGCGGATACAGCCGGGAGTTGGCAGGTCGTCGAGGACTACCAGACGCCGCGCGTCCAAGCCGTGACGCTGGCCGGTGATCTGCTCCCCGGAGACGCGGGGCTGTCTGCCTCGCCCGCGGCCACCTGCGAGGCCAACCCGTGTGACCCGGACAAGATCAAAGAGCGGATGGAGGAGGGCGTCAACCTGGCCCTGCAATGCCTCGCCAACTTTGGCGACCGCGGCGTTGCGATCTACGAGTCCTCCTTCAACACGCTGTCGCGCAACATCACGATCCGCTGCGCCGCCATACCAGGCGAGACGGAAGCGACCATTGAGGGCTGGGAGAATCGCCAAGGCCCGCTGACCATCACCGTTGACCCGGCCAAGTTCTGTGGCTATGGCGAGGGCCAGCGCGCCTGGCTGCTCTATCATGAAGTCCTCCATGCCGCGCTCCGGCGAGGCCATAACCCCAGGATTGATGCCCTGCCGCTGGAGCAGCGCAAGCAGTTGGACCGCGTCTATGGCTGTATCGCGCTTTGTTACACCAACCAGGCGGATCCGACCCAATGCATGTGCGCACAGTGTCTCAAGACAAGGACCTGCGACCCCGTCTGTGCAAATTTCAAGCAGGACTGCGGCGCAACCTGCCCCTGCCCTGCACGCCAGGGCAAGTACTACACGACATGCAGCCAATGTCTGGCCGAATGTCCGAGTGGGTTGAGCTGCGCCGGATATAGTACCTGCGACCCCGTGGGGCACACGCCGAGCTGCCCGCCCGTGACATGTCCCTGATCACAAGACCCAACCCTCATATCCGCTATGCGCCGCCATGACGACCGGGGCGCAGCAGCACATAGATGGTGTCGTCCTCTACTTCGACCGGGAAAAGCCGCAAGCGCCGCTTGTCTACCAGACAGGCGCCGGTCAGCAGATCGAACTCCCACTGATGCCAGGGGCAGGCCAAAATCTCGCCCTGGCGGCCCCAGCGATACTCGCCCGGTTTGGATTCGAGGGTCGTGCCGCGCAGCGCCCCACGACAGACCGGCGCCAGCTCGTGCGGGCAGACATTCAGCACCGCCCGCAGGTTCCCCTTGACATTGAACAGGCCAATCGAACGGCCATCAATCTCGACGATTTTACGCGCCCCCGGCGGCAGTTCGTCCACCTTGGCGGCGGGCCAACGTTTGTAGCCTTGGTATTTCCGTCCCATCTCCGATTCCTGGCGGCGTCGTTGTGGTGTCTTTGTTTGCTTACGCCGAGTTCTGCTTATGTCTACTCCTACCTCTTGCCTGACTTCAAACCAAGTTTGCCGTGTTCTCTCCCATAAAATTGTGAACACGGCTGCTGTTCACACGGTCAGGCCGTAGGTGCGGTATCCTACCGCACTGTTCACGGCGTCAGGCGGTAGATCGTAGGTGCGGCATCCTGCCGCACGGCTGTCAGCCGGCAGCGCTGACGCGCCCTTCCCTGTTGGCCGCATGGACCCAGCGTGCTCACGCTGCGCCAGGTAGGCTGAGCCGCTCGTGGGCGGTGCCTTGCTTTCTATGCTGCGCAGGTTCACGAGGCGCCTTGGCGGGGACGCAGCCGTGTCCGGGCGAGGCGGCGCCTGTTCTCGCAGCCAGCGCGTGCGGTAGGATACCGCCCCTACGGGGAGGCTGCGCCCTGCTGTTCACGAAAATATGACACATTTCACGGCACAGGGATCGAGCGCGGCGAGACGCCTGAAGCTACGCTATGAGTTGTGCCGTCTATCGGGTCCACGATCTACTGCACCGGGCCGCCGGTGGGCAGGATTGAATCCTCCACCTCTACGACAAAAGTATGCATGGGGAAGGCTGCTTGCAGGCGACCGGTGATGAGCCGCTGTGCGGCATGGTCTACCTTGGTGACAACGTGGCGCTGTTCTTTATAGGCCAGGGAGAGGCTGCCGGCCCAACCGCGCACCAGGCCACATAATCGCCGGCTGCCGCGGCCTGTGGTGTCTCGCTCACAACTTGCAGCCCTCCAACAGTTGGCGGCGCGTCCACTGATTGAGCAGCGGGTCCCCACTCTGCTCCAGCCAGCGGACCAGCCGCCGCCGCATCTCGGCCAGGACGCCGGCAAAGGCAGGGTCGCCCGCCTGGTTGGTGATCTCGCCAGGGTCCGCCTCCAGGTCGTACAGCTCGTCCTGAGCGGTGGGGTTCCAGACATATTTCCACTGCTCGGTGCGCACCATCCGCTGGCTGTAGAGGCCAAACTGGTTGCCGTGGTAGCTGGCGTACATCTCCTCGCGACCAGACTGGCGACCGGCCAGCAGCGGCAGCAGGCTGTGGCCCATAAACGCCGGCGGCGTTGGCGCGCCTGCCAAGTCACAGAAGGTGGAGGCAAGGTCGAGGGTCGAGACAAAGGCGTCGCAGCGCACGCCAGGGGGGATCACCCCCGGCCAGCGCAGCAGCAACGGCACCCGCACCACCTCATCGTACATCACATAATGCTTGTCAATCATACCGTGGGCGCCGCAAAGGTCGCCGTGGTCTGCGGAGTAGACCACCACCGTCTTCTCTGCCAGCCCCAATGCCTCCAGCCCGGCCAGCACCCGGCCAATCTGCGCATCCAGCAGGGCGATCTCGCCCAGATAGCGCCCGACAATCGGCGCCCATTGTTCCCATGTCCATCCGGCAATCCCCCAACTTTGGCGCTGCTGGCGCTGGATATAGGGTTTATGCGCCAGCGGGTCGGTGAAATTGGGCCAGGGCGGGATAGACTCCGGCGGGTAGCGCGAGGCGTAGGGTTCGGGCACAATGTTGGGCAGGTGCGGCTCCGCGGGGTCCCAACGAATGAAGAAAGGCTGTGGGCGCTGGGCGGCTTGGGCCAGCATTGCCAGCAGTTGGTCCGCGCCCCAGGCCAGCCGCGACTGCTCTGGTGTGATACCGGGGTCTACTTCACCGAAATAGCCATTGGTGCGCGGCCGCGGGGGTAGACCTTGGCTGCGCCGCCAGGCCCAATATTCCGCTTCGGGCACATATGCATCGAAGCCAAAGTCGGTGGGGGGGCGATGCTCATCTACATGCCACTTGCCCACATAGCCCAGATAGTAACCGTGCGCCTTGAGCGTCTGGCTAAAGGTCGGCAGGCCGGCGCGCATCGGGCGATAGGCTTCGCCTGCCTCGTTCGCCAGAGAGCCGTGCTGCACCGGCCAGAGACCGGTCAGGAGGGAACAGCGGGCGGGCGTACAGATGGGCGCGGGGGTAAAGGCGCGGGTAAAGCTGGCCCCCTCTTGGGCCAGCCGGTCGAGATGAGGCGTCTCCAGCAATGGGTGACCACTGGCGCCAGTACAGTCGAAGCGATGCTGGTCGGCGAAGATCAGCAGAATGTTGGGTTGAGCCATATCAGATGATGCTTTCAGGCGTTATGCTTGGAGTCCACCGGCGGTGATGCCGCTTAGATTTTAGATCACCCGGTCATTGCCCCCATCAATGGGGATTTGTGCGCCGGTGGTCTTGGCGAAGACGGGGCCGCACAGCTCCGCTACCAGTTCGCCCACATCGCGACTGGCGACCTCGGTGCGCAGCACGTTGTTGGTCTTATACTCCTGCACGCTCATGCCATAGTGTTTGGCCCGCGACGCCAACACCTCCTCCGTCCAGATGCCAGTGTCGAAGACGGCATTGGGGTGGACGATATTGACGCGGATGTTGTCCTTGCCCCACTCCAGCGCCGCCACCCGGCCCAGTTGGGTCAGCGCCGCCTTGGAGGCCGAGTAGGCCGCTGCGCCCGGCCCCGGCGCAGGCACATTCTTGGAGCCGATGATGACCACCCGCCCGCCCTGGGGCGCAGCCCTCAGCAGCGGATGCACGGCGGTGAGCAGCACCACATTGGCGTCCAGATT
The DNA here is from genome assembly GCA_035574055.1 of Caldilineaceae bacterium. Classification (GTDB taxonomy): domain Bacteria; phylum Chloroflexota; class Anaerolineae; order Caldilineales; family Caldilineaceae; genus QEUY01. The sequence continues at coordinate 6,126 of DATLZJ010000793.1, read as the reverse complement.
GATGTCCATGGCCTTGCGCCATTCGGCCAGCGTCAGCTCGCTGATGGGCCGGCTGGACGGGAAGATGCCGGCGTTGAGCACCACCATATCCAGCCCGCCAAAACGGCGCGCCGCGGCTTCCAGCGCGTCGTCAATCGCCTGGGGCTGGGTCAGGTCGCAGACCAGCCCTAGATAGTCGGGCCGGCGGAAGCAGTCACGGATGGCCGGGTTAATGTCCAGCCCCACCACTGCCGCCCCGCGCGCCAGCATCGCTTCGGCGCAGGCTTTGCCGATGCCGGAGGCCGCGCCCGTCACCAGTGCAATCTCGCCGGTGAAGACCGAGGGCTTGGGCTGGCGGCGCAGCTTGGCCTGCTCCAGGTCCCAATATTCGACATCGAAGATATCCTGGGCCGGCAGCGCCTGCCAGCGGTCCAGTTCTTCGGCGCGCAGGATGATCTCCATCGTGTGGCGGTAGATATCCTCCACCACGGCGGCATCCTTGGCAGTGCGCCCGGCCGTCACCATCCCCAGCGCCGGGTCCAGGATGACACGCGGCGCTGGGTCCACCATCACCAGCTTCTGGGGGCTGTGGGCGGCGTGCTGGCGGAAGTATTCCTCATATTCGGCGCGGTACGCGGCAACATCGCGGCCGACCAGCGGCAGCCGCTTGGTGCGCAGCACATGGTCCGGCGTGGCCGGCCCCTGGCGAGCGATGCGCGCCGCCTCCGCGTGGCGGGCAAAGGCCAGGCTCATTGGGTCCTGGTGAGTCTGGAGCACCATTGGAAATCCGGCGGCCCCAGAGACCTCGCGGCGCAGCTCGGCCAGCTCATGGCGCAGCGCCTTCTCTACCGGCGCGGCGGGCGGCAGTTCGATCTGCCAGGCGCCGTGGCGGGTCAGGTATTCCTCAGCCTGGGTCACCAGGTCAATCATCCGCTCATAGGCGACTTTGGCCGTGTCGCCAAAAGTGAACAGCCCGTGGTTCATCAGCACCAGGCCCCTGGTTTTATCGGTCGCCTCGGCCCGGTAGATCTCGGCGCAGAGCCGCGCCAGCTTGAAGCCGGGCATGATGTAGGGGATGATCACCACCGAGTCGCCATAGACCTCCTGGACGCGCTCCCGGCCGCCAGGGGTGTTGGTGATCGAGATGATAGCGTCGGCGTGGGTGTGGTCCACGAACTTGAAGGGCAGGATGGCGTGGAGAATCGTCTCCACTGAAGGAGCAGGCGCCGAGGCGTCGGTCATGGCGTTCTTAAGATGGGTCGCCATCTGTGTATCCGACAGCTCAGGCAGTTCAGCCAGCTTGAGCACCGGCTTCATGCGCACCGGCGCAAAGCCGGCCTTTTCAATCGTCGCCAAGTCCCAGCCGCTCCCCTTGATCCAGAGGATTTCCTCCTGCTCACCCAGCAGGTTGGTCTCGACCGTCTTGACCGAGGTGTTGCCGCCGCCGTGGAGCACCAAGGCCGGGTCGCGCCCCAGCAAGCGAGATGTGTAGACGCGCTGGGCCAAGTCTCCCTCGTATTGGGCCGCTTCCTGGTCATCCCATAGACTTTGCATGGTCAATCGCCTTTCTGTGCTACAGATTCAAATGGATGTCCTGGAAGCTCATTATGCCTCTGTCGCCGCCTGGCCCGCCAACAGACGGGTGGAACGCTCCGCGGCCTCTGCCCAGCGCCAATGGCCTGGACCAGCACATTGCCCAGTGCAGTCGCCGAATCCTGGGAAATCTCATCGCTACAGGCGCTGATGATCATGGGTACAGTCCTAGCGGCCACTGAGGCCGGAGAGGTGGATGCCACGGATGAAGTAGCGCTCACCGCAACCCGCAACAAAACCCTCGAAAATCGGATCGACGGAGATCGCGCCTGGCCCTTAGCCGGCCGTCAGCCCCCCCCGCCAGAGTTGGAGCCATCCCCAGCGGTAGCTCAGGAACAGGATGAGCGCCAAAGCAACCAGCCCGGTGAGCAACGCAGCCCAATCCACCGGCCTTAAGGTTAACTGCCGGTAATAGGTGCGGCAGCGCGCGGCGCCGAATGCGCGCGCCTCCATGGCGACTGCCACTCGGTCCGCCCGCCGGATCGCGCCGGCCAGCAGGGGAATGGTATAGCGGTAGACTTGCTCGACCCTGGCGCGCAGCCCCTTGCCCTCGCCGACGCCGCGCAGGCGATGGGCCGCCCGAATCTGCTGTAGCTCCCCCTCCAGCAACGGTAAAAAGCGATAGACTGCCAAAATGGTGTAGGCCAGGCGCGGGCTGAGGCGGAGCTGATGGACCAGGCTCAGCGCAAAGTCCATGGGATCCATGGTCGCCACGACGAAAAGCGAGCTTGCGCCGAAACAGAGCGCACGGGCCATGAGGATCAACCCGGTTTCGATGCCTTGTGCGCTCACCTGCAAAGGGCCGATTTCGAGCAGAATATCGAGGCCGCCGGGCCGGCTGCGCGCAAAGAGCGCATTCATCCAAAGATAGCCCAGGCCCAGGACAAAGAAGGGGATCAGGGCGCGCGCCAGGCGGAGCAGGGGCACGCGCCCCAATTGCCAGACAACCGCCGCCATCAGCGCGGCGATCAGCAGCAGGGTACGCAGATCGAATAGGACCGTGGCAACCAGCATAGTCGCCAAGGCAATGGCGAGCTTGACCGTAGGGTTGAGGCGGTGGAGGATGGAAGTCTGCTCGTAGTGGGAGAGGAGCGAGTGGGTCATGCAGGGCGCATCTCCATCGGCTGGTGGTCCGGCTCGCCGGTAAGCGCCTGGACGGTCGCCCAGACAATGGCCCGCGGCGGCGGCTCCAGGCGCGCCTGGGCCAGCAGCGCACGGTCGGCAAAGATCACTCCCGGCGGCGCGACCGCAAGCAAGCGCCCCTCCGCCAGGACCGCCGCGCGCTGCGCCAGCTCCCACACCAAGTCCATGTCATGCGTCGCCAGCACCAGGGTGGCCCCGGCGCGATGCAAGCGGCGCAGCTCGGCGATCAACTCCGCCCGGTTGCCCATGTCTTGGCCGAAGGTCGGCTCGTCCAGCACCAGCAGCACCGTATCGGAGACCAGCATCGAGGCGACGCTCAGCCGCCGCTTCTGGCCCTGGCTCAAGGTGAAGGGGTTGGCGTCGGCATGGGCGACCAGCCCCATACGCTGAAGCAGCTCCGCCGTCCGCGCCTGGACCAGCGCCTCGTCCAACCCTTGACGGCGCAGGCCAAAGGCAACCTCGTCAAAGACTCGGTCGGCGACGAATTGGTGCTCCGGGTTCTGAAAAACCATCCCGACCTGCCGGGCCAGCTCCCGTGCAGGCATCCGCGCCACATCTCGGCCCAAGAGGCAGACCTGGCCTTGCTGGGGGCGCAGCAGCCCGGCCAGGAGCTGGGCCAGCGTTGTTTTACCGGCGCCGTTTGCGCCCAGCAGCGCCAAGACCTCGCCGCGGCGCACCGCCAGGTCTACCCCGCGCAGCGCCTGCGTCCCGTCCGGATAGGCAAAGGCGACCCGGCGGGCCGTCACGAGCGGCTCTCCCTCCGGCGCGGGCAGGGGATCGGCCCCAGGCGCAGCCCATTGAGCCGCAGCCTCCCACGCCGCGGGCACCCCGCGCAGCCGGCGCAGCGCCTCGTCTAGGGTCAGGAGATCGGGCGGCCAGGCAATGCCCGCGGCGTGGAGGGCCTGGGCCAGCAAGACGGCAGCCGGCTGCCATACGCCCAACCGGGCCAGCGCGGCGTGATGATGGGCAAAGAGCCGGCGGGGCGGCGCGTCGTAGCGCAGACATCCTGCCTCGTCCAGCACCCACACGCGATGAACCATCTCGATCAGCGCGTCAAGCTGGTGCTCGACGATGAGCAAGGCGCGCGTTGGCTCCGCCTCGATGAAGCGACGGAGCAGGCGCATAAACTGGGCAGCGCCGGCTGGGTCCAGGTGCGAGGTCGGCTCGTCCAGCACCAACAGCGCCGGCTCCATGGCCAGGCAGGCAGCCAGCATGGCGCGTTGCTGCTGCCCGCCGGAGAGCCGGTCGAGCCGGGTCTGGCGCTGCGCCTCCAGCTCCACCTGGCGCAGCGCCCGGTCAATCCGGCGGGCCATCTCGCCGCGCGGGAGGCAGAGATTTTCCAGCCCGAAGGCCAGCTCATCCTCGACCGTTAAGGTGCAGAACTGGCTCTCCGGGTCCTGAAAGACCATCCCGACCTGCCGGGCCAGCCGCGCCGGCTCCGTGCGCCAGGCGTCCAAGCCGCAGACGGCGAGGCTGCCGCTGACCTCGGCCTCGATGCGGTGGGGAATCAGGCCGTTCAAGGTGAGGCAAAGGCTGCTCTTACCGCTGCCGCTGCTCCCCAACAACAGCACCCGCTCTCCCTGGCGCAACGTACAGCTTACCTGCTGTAGCGTTGGGCGGGCAGCGTAGGGATAGCGAACCGAGAGCTGCTGCGCCTCCACCAGCGCGTTCATGGTGCGTCTGCCATCATGGATGGGTCACCGTAGGCGCTCGCAGCGCCGTTACACCGGCTCCGCCTGGCGCTTGGCCCGGTCAATGGCAAAGCCTTGTAGGACGCCCGTCTGATAGAGCCGGTCGGTGAGGAGCTTGCCCAACCAGCCGCCAAGCGCCATGCCGCTCAGGACGCGCAGCACGAACATGATCAGCAGCAGGCCGGGGGCAAGCTCCCAATAGCTGAAGCGGAACCAGTTGTAGATAAAGCTGAAGACTGCCGCGGTCGCGCCCGATGCCAGCAAAACGGGCAGCCGGTAATTGCGCCAACGGGTAAGCGCAAAGGGGACTTCCGCGCCCGCGCCCTGGATCACGCCGGTCAACAGCAGGATCGCGCCGGATGGATTGCCCGTGAGGACTTCGGCGATGGCCGCGATGACCTCGGCCAGGAAGGCCGCGCCCGGCTTGCGGATCGCATAGGCGGCGACGATGGAGGCCAGGAACCAGAAGCCAAACATCACATCCATGGCGAGCGGCCCCGTCAGCCCCTGGACAAAGAGCCAGAGCTGCACCCAGGCCAGATAAAGCACGCCAAAGACCACACCGATGACCGCGACCGTCACCAACTCGCGTTGGCTCCAGGCCATGCCGGACCGCCAACTGCGCTCTGCCGGTTCCTGGGTCTGTTGGAAAGAGGGTGAGTGTTGCATAGAGCCTCCTTGCTCAGTCTATTGCCCCGATTATTGCCCTAAAGGCGTGGGGCTACCTTTGGAAATCGTCGCGGTAATGACCACATGGCCGGCGTGGCGCGCCGCCCGGTCGAACGCAGCCTGGAGCGCGGCGAAGACCTGGCGCGCGTCCCCATCCAGGCGGGTGCAGAAATGCTTAGGGCGGCTGAAGAGGCCGTCCTGTTTGGTCGCCTCGATCTCGTCGTAGATCACGTTCATGTAGTGGGGGATGCCCAGCGGGTAGAGGGCAAACTGGGCCGCGACGGGGATACCCGCCGGCGCTACCGTTGCAGGCGTGACGGCGGCTTCCGCTGCGGGGTTGGGCGCGGCAGGCTCACAGATGGGGTCATCCGGTTCACCGGGACAGCCACGCGAGAAAGTAGCCGTTAACACCACATGGCCGGCGCCGCGAGCGGCGCGGCAGAAACAGCCCTCGACCGCCTGGAAGATCTGCTCCGGCGGCCCCACCACCAACGTGCTGAGATCGTCCGTCTCCACCCGCAGCCCTTGCCGGTCGCGGAGGTCTGCCACTGCCTCTAAGATGACCTCGACAAAGCGGTCGGTCATGGGATAGAGTGAGAACTGGCAACCTGCAAACATACCCGTTCCTTTCTCCATTGGGGCGCACCAAACATAGGCACAAAATCAAACAGGCACAAAAAAAGATGAGCCACCTGGCCGCCTAGCTGCCGGATGACTCATCGAACGCGCTCAGAACATCCCTACGCTGGCATTACCCAGGTCAGGTTCATAGGGTCGAGGCCATCAGTTGGGGCCTCCTCTCAGCCAGGCTCACCTGGCTCCCCCTTCAGGTAGATTCAGTTGTTAAGGGTACTATACACAGCGCACAGGCCGCTGTCAAACATCCCTATCAGGGACTTTAATTCGCTTTGCGCCGGTTGTGTCTGTGTCATCTACGCGCACGAGGATGCTTTTCGATAAAGACTGTCTAGGGGCGCGGTGCGGCGGCCTCTGGGTTGACCACCACGTTGATATAGCGGTCGGGGCGCAGATACTCCTGGGCCATCTGCTG